>CAMJAJ010000133.1 GCA_946403565.1 uncultured Treponema sp.
TCCCTGGACACGGACGACGGGCTTCCTCAGATGGAAATCGTCATAAACCGCACCCGGGCATATAACTTCGGTGTGAGCGTGAGTGCGGTTGCAAGCGAAATACAGGCCTGTATTGAAGGCAAGACCGTCACGACGTATACCCAGGGCGGTGATGATTATTCCGTCAAGGTCATGCTCCGCGACGAGGACGTGAAGTCCATCCCCGACCTGGAGCAGATTTTCGTGCAGGGCTCCAAGGGCCTTGTCGCCGTCTCCAACGTCGCGAGCGTGACCAAGGGCTACGGCCCGGTGACGATTCGCCGCGAGAACCGGAGCCGCATTATCCATATCACCGCCGGAATCCTGACGCAGACGAACGCGAACGTCGTCGAGCAGATGATAAAGGACAAGATTGCGGACACCTTCGTGATTCCCGACTCCGTGAGCGTGAGCTACGAAGGTTCCTGGAAGACGATGAACGAGCAGACCAACGTATATGGAAAGATCATCCTGCTCGCCATCCTGCTCGTCTTTGCAGTCATGGCCGCCACCTACGAGAGTTTCAAGGCGCCGCTCATCAACATCACGACGATTCCCTTCCTTATCATCGGTGTCGTCGCGATTTACAAGATAACTGGGCAGACGGCTTCCATGCTTTCCGCGATCGGAATCATCATGCTGGTCGGTATTGTCGTCAACAACGGTATCATCCTCGTTGACTACACGAACCTCCTGATTGACCGCGGCTACAAGATGAAGGATGCCTGTCTTGAGGCGGGAACCAGCCGTCTGCGCCCCGTCCTTATGACGACGCTGACGACGATTCTTGGCATGCTCCCCATGTGTTTCGCGACGAGCGGAAGCGCGGGCATGGTGCAGCCAATCGGTGTGGCGGTCGTCGGTGGACTGACCAGCTCCACCTTCATCACGCTCTTCTTTATTCCGGTGCTCTACTCACTCATCATGCGGGAGAAGAAGCAGGTGAAGAGCGGCATTGCCGTGGACCTGCCTGCGGGCGGGGTGGCCTTGCCACAGACCGCGTCGGACGATGACGATGTGGACTTCGAGGAAGGAATCGACGGCATAGACGGTTTTGACCTTGCGGATGATGACGGAAAGAACCTGCCGAGTCCCTGGGCGGGTATAAGCGTAGAGGAGATAGAAAGGTCCTTTGGCCCGCTTGAAGAGGACGGCGGCATGGGCGACGTGGACTTCGCAGAGCCGAAGTATCCTGCGGACGGAGCCGAGGCCGAGGCAGAAGCTGAGATACCCCCTGCCACTGAAGAGCAATCTACCCCGGATGTCGTGCCGGAGCTTGACCTCCAGGACGAAGCCGAAGTCTCCTTTGAGACGGGCGATGTGCAGGATGCCGTTCCCGCTGCAAGCTGGGTAGATGCTGCTGACGAGGAAGAGGACGACATAGACCGGGCCATTGATGCGGCCTTTGATGCGGTGGATGATGACGAGGATGATGCGGCCGGCTGGGCGGACTTCATGGACGAGGACGAGGCGGACGGTAAAGCAGCGCAGGCGCTGGAACCCACCGTTGAATCTGTGACTGCCGTAGAGCCAGAATCTCCCGTTGAATCTGCCCCGGAGACAGGTGCGGCATTTGAGCCGACCGCGGAGACGGAGGCTGAAACTGAAATCGCAGATGTTCCGGAGCTTGAAAGCGAGCCTGAGTTTGAGCCGACCGCGGAAGCCGAGGCTGAGACTGAAATCGCTGACGTTCCCGAGCTTGAGGACGAGCCGGAGTTTGAGCCGACTGCGGAGGCGGAGACGGAGGCTGAAATAGCAGACGTTCCGGAGCTTGAGGACGAACCCGAGTTTGAGCCGACTGCGGAAGCGGAACCGGAGCTGGAGGCCGAGCCGGAACAGGAAGAGGAATCCGAGTCGGAGGACGAACCTGTGCCGACTGTGTTTGACGAGCCGGAACCCGAAATCATACTGCCCGTGGTGCCGGACACCGGCTTTGGCGAGCCGCCTCTGGAGGAGGACGAAACGGTCTCTGCCGAGCTGGTGGAAGAGCCGGAGCCTGAACCTGAGCCGATTCCCACCGCGCCTGTTGCCTCTGAGCCTGAACCGGAACCCGAACCCGAGCCGGTTCCCATTGCTCCTGCGTCGAAGCCCGCACCTGCACCCGAGGTTGCTGCGAAGCCGGTGGCTCCTGCACCGAAGCCTGCACCGGCGGCAAAGCCCGCTCCCGCGGCAAAGGTTGCACCGGCACCGGCAGCAAAGCCGGACAAGCCTGTGCAGAAGGTGTATCCCAAGAAGGACAACGCCGTCTCCAACGACCACCACATCGCGAACTTCAAGAAGATGGACCGCATAGCCTCGGATCCTGCTGTGGCGAACGACAAGAAGGTGTCGGCGGGCAGCTTCGTTGCATATAAACCTCAGTCTGAACGCTAGGGGGTGACATGTACAGGATAGAGATAATCGCGAACAAGTCCGTGGAGGACGACATAACGGAAGCCCTGGAGCAGTATGTTCCCGGCATACTCTATACGACCGTCCCCCTGGTCTACGGGCGGGGCGGTAACGACAGGAAGCTGGGGACCCCGACCTGGCCCGAGACCAACTTCCTGATGGTGAGCTATATTGAGGACGCATCCCTCGCCGCGGTCAAGGCCGTCATGAAAGGGGTCAAGGATAAGTTCAAGGGCGAGGGCGTTAAGCTTTTCTGCATGAAGGCTGAGGAGGACTGAGCTGGCTATGGCGAAATACATCATGGCTTTGGACGAGGGAACGACGAGCGCGCGCTGCATACTGTTTGACCATGAGGGCGGGATACGGTCGATTGCCCAGCGTGAGTTCACGCAGTCATTTCCCAAGCCCGGCTGGGTGGAGCATGACGCAAGCGAAATCTGGCAGATACAGCTGCTGGTCGCGCGGGAAGCCATGCAGAAGGCCGGGGCTTCGGCGCACGACATTGCGGCCATCGGCATAACGAACCAGCGAGAGACGACGGTCGTCTGGGACAAGGCGAGCGGCCAGCCCGTCTGTCCTGCAATCGTCTGGCAGTGCCGCCGGACGGCGGACTATGCCCGCTCGCTCAAGGAGAAGGGGCTTGTTGACTGCTTCCGGGAAAAGACCGGCCTGGTCATCGATCCTTATTTCTCCGGCACCAAGCTCCGCTGGATTTTGGAGAACGTTCCGGGCGCACGGGAACGGGCGGAAAACGGTGAGCTGCTCTTCGGCACGATAGAGACCTGGCTCATCTACAAGCTGACCAAGGGCCGCGTGCATGTGACGGACTACTCCAACGCTTCCCGTACGATGCTGTTCAACATACAGACGCTGGAATGGGACGGGGACATCCTTTCCGAACTTGACATACCCCGGAGCATGCTGCCCGAGGCCAAGCCGTCCTCATTCGTCTACGGGGAGGCCGACGCGGAGTTCTTTGGCGGCCCCATCCCCATCGCGGGGGCAGCGGGCGACCAGCAGTGCGCCCTCTTCGGGCAAACCTGCTTCAAGGCGGGCGAGGCGAAGAACACCTACGGCACCGGCTGCTTCATGCTGATGAACACGGGCGACAAGCCCATCTTCTCCAAGAACGGTCTGTTGACGACGATTGCCTGGGGGCTGGACGGCAAGGTGGAATACGCGCTGGAAGGCTCCGTGCTGGTGGCGGGGGCTTCGATCCAGTGGCTCCGCGACGAGCTGCGCCTGATTGACGGTTCGCCCGATTCTGAGTACTTTGCGACCAGGGTGGACGACACGAACGGCTGCTACGTCGTTCCGGCATTCGCAGGCCTGGGTGCGCCCTACTGGGATCCATACGCACGGGGGGCAATTGTCGGGCTGACGCGCGGCGTGAACAAATACCATTTGATACGGGCCACGGTGGAATCCCTCGCCTTCCAGACGGCGGACGTATTGAGCGCGATGGAGAAGGACTTGGGAATCCGCCTGTCGTCCCTGAAGGTGGACGGCGGTGCCTGCAAGAACGACTTCCTCCTGCAGTTCCAGGCGGACATCATGGGCGTTCCCGTCCGTCGGCCGGTCTGCGTGGAAACGACGGCGATGGGGGCGGCCTACTTGGCGGGCCTTGCGGTGGGCTACTGGAAGGGCAAGGACGAGATACTGGCCAACTGGGGGCTGGACCGCGAGTTTGCCAGTACGAAGGACGAAGGCTGGCGGCAGTCTGAGCTGGACGGCTGGCACCGGGCGGTCAAATGTGCCATGGGCTGGGAAACACCCCAGGGGTGTGAAAAATCCACTGGCGGACAGGCAAAGTAGCGGAGGTGCGGCAATGCAGAATACGACCCTCTGCTATATCGAAGAAAACGACTCTTACCTGATGCTGCACCGGGTCAAGAAAGCGGGCGACATAAACAAGGACAAGTGGATTGGCATAGGCGGCCACTGCGAGGAGGGCGAAAGCCCCGAGGACTGCGTGGCGCGGGAGGTGCTGGAGGAGACGGGGTTGGCCTTGACCGGCATGCGCTACTGCGGCATCGTCACCTTCGTGTCTGACAGCTGCGAGGGCGAGTACATGCACCTCTTCCACTCGGACTCCTTCTGCGGAAGCCTGAAGGATTGCGACGAAGGGACGCTCGAATGGGTTCCCATCGCGAAGCTGAACGAACTGGAACACTGGAAGGGTGATGAAATTTTTCTGGATTTGATTGCAAGGCGCGTCCCCTTTTTCTCGCTCAAGCTGGTCTATGCCGGGGGCGAACTGAAAGAGGCCGTCCTGGACCGGCAGGCACTGGCCGTCTGAGGGGAGACAGTCAACGGGGCAGGGGTGTGTGGCTGGCTCTGCGGGCAGCGACGGGGGCCGACGGGGTGCTTTGTAGCTTGAGCGGGGCGGGGCGGCCGCCTAGCTCTTGATGTACTTTTCCGGGTCCTGGGCTTCGCCGTTGACCTTTATCTCGAAGTGCAGGTGGGGGCCGGTGGCGAGTCCGGTTTGACCGACCTGTCCTATCGGCTGCCGGCGCAGCACCGCGCCGCCTTCTTTCAAGTCATTGATGTAGCTCAGGTGGGCGTAGAGGCTGGTCATGCCCTGCTCGTGCTGGAGGATGACGTAGTT
>CAMJAJ010000134.1 GCA_946403565.1 uncultured Treponema sp.
GCATTCGTCCATCGCGGGCTTGGGCGTCTGGTCGGGCAGGTTCAGCCCGTTCAGGCAGAAGTCGTAGTCGGTCGGCCGGTCACCGAAGTCCCCGCCGTAGCGCCACCACTTGCCGCCCTGTGGCTGGCCCGCCGCACCTGCCACCTCCGGCCCCGCCGGAAGTGCCACATCCGGCCCCGCCGGAAGTGGGCTTTCCGCCGCCATGCCCTGGTCTATCCAGTCCCAGATGAAGCCGCCCTGCAGGCCGTGGTGGCTTTCGATGGCCTCCCAGTAGTCGGCGAGGCTGCCGTTCGCGTTGCCCATCGCGTGCGAGTACTCGCACATGATGATCGGACGCTCGTCCTCCCGTTCCTTCACGTAGCGCGTGATGAGTTCTATCGAAGGATACATGGGGCTTATGAGGTCGGTCAGGCCCTTGCCGCGGGCCAGCGAGTCCAGCGTGAAGTCACCCTGGTGCAGTTCCGGACGGACGAAGCCCTCGTAGTGCACCAGGCGGGTCGGGTCCACCCGGCGGATCCACGCGGCAGCGGCAACCTGGTTGGCCCCGTCGCCAGACTCGTTGCCGAGCGACCAGCCGAAGATGGAGGCATGGTTCTTGTCGCGCCTGACCATGCGCTGTATGCGGGTCAGGTAGGCGTAGCACCACTCGTCGCTCCGGGAGAGGTTGTCGTAGTAGGCGTGGTTCTCTATGTTCGCCTCGTCCAAGAGGTAGATTCCGTAGCGGTCGCACAGCTCGTACCAGCGCTCATCGTCGGGATAGTGGCAGGTGCGGACGGCATTGAAGTTGTAGGACTTGAGCAGGCGCAGGTCGCGCACCATCTCCTCCGTGCTCAGCGTCTTGGCGGTGTGCTCGTCGTGCTCGTGGCGGTTCACCCCGTGGATGTAGACGGGCCGCCCGTTCAGCAGCAGCTCCCGGCCCCGCACCTGCACGCTCTTGAAGCCGACCGTGAAGGCGACGCTCTCCAGGTCACGCCCCTTCTTTTCCGCGCTGCCCTCGGACAGGGTGACGCTGACCACATACAGCTCCGGGTGCTCCGATGACCACAGGAGCGCGTCCTGTATCTTGATCTCCGCCAGCGCCTCCCGCAGGGTCGTGCGGTAGCAGTAGCTGCCCGTCACCGCACCCTTGGCGACCTCCTTCCCCACCAGGCCCCGGCTGGCCGAACCGCCCAGCTTGCGGACGGAATAGGAAAGGCAGACCTCCCGGCCGTCCATCTCCGCGTTCGTCTGCCGGTTGGCGCAGTCGCCCCGTCCGGCGGACGCCGCATAGCCCAGCCTGACCTTGAGGGGGAGCACGCCCGTCCCCCTGAGCCCGTCCTCCGTCATGTCCTCCACGCGGGTCAGGGCCTCCACGTCCTCGATGAACTGCGCCTCCGTCGAATAGAGGTAGACGGACCGGTGCAGGCCGCCGAACCACCACTGGTCCTGGTCCTCCACGAAGGAGGCGTCGGAATAGCGGACCACCTTTATGGCAAGCTCCAGCCTGCCTCCCTCCCCGGCCAGGAACGGCGTGATGTCGAACTCGGAAGGCAGGCGGGTGTCCTTGGCAAGTCCCGCCCGCATGCCGTTCACGAACAGCTCCATGCAGCTTTCGGCGGAACCCACGTGCAGGACGACACGCCGCCCCTTCCAGCCTTCGGGCAGGCTCGTGGAAAGGCGGTAGAGGCCCGTCGGGTTCCGGGCAGGAACGTTGGGCGGCATGATGTCGAACGGCATCTGGACATTCGTGTAGTGGGGGCTGTCGTCAAAGCCCTGCACCGTCCAGCTGCCGGGAACCCGTATGTCCGCCCAGGAGCCCGCGTCGTAGGAGGCGTCCGTCCAGCCCGCGACCGCCGACCCCGGCCCGTCGTCCAGGGGGGACGGAAGCAGCGTGAACTTCCACGTCCCGTCCAGGCTCTTGTAGAAGGGGCTGCTCGGCAGGGGGCGGCCCTCCGGCCCGTCCGCCGCATCAGAGGCGGCCCTGTCCGCGCGGTCATAGGGGATGAGCGGGCTCCGCATGGGGAGCCTGTTCAGCTGCTGGATTTCCGGATTTTCCCAAAAGGCCTTCATAAGGTGCTCCTGTTCGTATGGTATGGTCAGGGCGCAGTCGCCCGGAAAACGCCTGACCCGCGCTGAACGCACTGGTGAAAACGTTTTCAACTTGTATTATATCCCTTTACCGCCAAAAAGCAAGCGAATTCGTAAAAGCCCCGCAGGAGCTGCACCTCGGAAGCACGCCGAGCCGCATGTCAAACCCGCATGTCATGCCGCATTTCGGAACGCGCGGCTACAGCTGACCCCGATTTTTATTGATAGCCGCACGATTATGCGGTATAATAGGGATGACAGCGTTTTACTCTACTATGATAAAGGATGTTCGTATGGGAAAAAGTCGCACCATCATGGCCGCACTGACATGTGCCGTTGCCGCACTGACGCTTTCCTCCTGCTCATTTTTCAAGAAGGACCTGCTGTTCGCGACGGGCGGAACGAGCGGAACCTATTACCCGCTGGGCGAGGCGATCGCCGCAATCTGGAACGAGCAGGTTGACGGCCTGGAGGTGAAGGTGCAGGCGACCGGAGCCTCGGTCGAAAACATCCGGCTCATGGACAAGGGAGGGGCGCAGATCGCCATCGTGCAGAACGACGTGCTTGACTACGCCTGCCACGGAACCGACATGTTTGAAGGCGAGAAGATAGAGGACATCCAGGTCATCGGCACCCTGTACCCCGAGGTCATCCAGATTGCCGCGGCCGCCTCAAGCGGCATACATGACATATACAGCATGAAGGGCAAGCGGGTGTCCATCGGCGACCTCGGCTCCGGGGTGGAATTCAACGCGATGCAGATCCTGGAAGGCTACGGGATGACCGTGGCCGACATAGAGAAAAGCAACTTCTCGTTCAAGGAGAGCGCAGACGGCATACGGAAGGGCATGCTGGACGCCTGCTTCATCACCGCCGGCGTGCCGAACTCCGCCCTGCAGGAGCTTGCCTCTGCCTCCAGCCTGGTGCTGGTGCCGGTGGCGGGCGCGGAGGCAAAGGCCATCTGTTCCGGCCACACCTTCTACACCAAGACCATCATCCCCGGGGGAACCTACCGGGGCAGCGACGACGACGTGCAGGCCCTCTCGGTCAAGGCGACGCTCGTCGTAAGCTCCAAGCTGAGCGAGGACACCGTCTACCGGCTCACGAAGGCCCTCTTTGAAAACCTGGAGGCGCTGGGTCAGGCGCACCCCAAGGGAAAGGAGCTTTCCGCCAAGGCCGCGCTGTCGGGGGTGACGATAGAATTCCACCCAGGTGCGGTCAGGTACTACCGCGAATGCGGCGCGATGTAACAGCCTTCAGGCCGATACAGCCATGACCGCCCCGCGGGGCCACGGGGCTGCCACAACCCGCTCCGGTCAGCCACTGCCGGGGGAGTGCCCATGGCCGCCCCACCCCGCCCCGGGCAGCCCCCCTCAGATTGCCCCGATAAGCTGGGCCTCCCACACGGCCTGGCAGGCGTTCTTTGCCCCCAGCTTCTTGTAGATGTGCTTGAGGTGGTATTTGATTCCGTCAACGGTCAGGAAAAAGTACTCGGCTATCTCTTCCTTTGATTTGCCCTGCGCGAGGAAGCGGAGCATCTCCGCCTCCTTCTGGGTCAGCTCCTCCCCGCCCTTGTGCAGGGGCATGAGGTACATGGGGTATCGGGCGGCCATGTTCCGGGTGGCGGCCACGAGCTTCTTCAGGAAGGGGGTCTCGCCCTTCAGCTTCGCGTAGTCAACCAGCAGCTGCATGACGGCGGCCCCCTCGTCCGCGACCAGCCGGTAGTAGCCCCGCCGCCTGGCAAGACGGAGCGACCTGCCCAGCGCGGCCATCGCCGCATCCGTGTCCCCCGCGCGGCGCAGGCTCACGGCGAGCAGCAGGTCCAGCTCGCACAGGTCCATGTGCCGCCTGCCGGCCTCCAGCAGGGGGCGGAGCTTTTCGGCGAGGGCGACCACGGCGGTGTGCTTGCCGCCCACGATGTAGCAGCGCATCTTCACCATGTAGCGGTACAGGTCCAGCATGTTGAAGTCGCCGAATTCGTCGGGGGCCTTGCCCTTGAGCCAGCTGTTGACCATCTCGTGCTTGCCCTCGTACAGCGCGAACAGGACCTCCGCGGCATCGATGTTGTAGGAGAATTCCTGCTGGCCCTCCGTGCGCACGAAGTCCCGGATGTTCTTGATGAAGCTTTCCGCGTCCACCATCTTGCCGTTGGCGAGCAGGATCCTGGACTGCAGGTACAGGGCCACGAAGAGAAGCCGCCGCTGGCTGTCCCTGTCAAATTCCTTTATCGTGCGGCTGACGAGCACCTCCGCGTCGAACAGCCTGTCCAGCTGGTACTCATATTCGGCGAGGCAGAGCGCATAGATGGAGGGGCTCACGGAATTCTCATACAGGCAGCCCAGGTCCGCCAGCAGGACATCCTTGTGCCGGGTCAGCAGGGGGCCGATCCGCGAGAAGTCGTTGAAGCCGTTCAGCAGGAAGGGGCGGCCCGCCGTGAGGATGACGTTCTTGATGGCGAATCCGTCACGCCTGAACGCCTCGATTATCCGGCTGAACTCCCGGTAGGTGACCCGGGGATGTACCAGGGTGAGCGACATCCTGATGGGGTTGTCCTCCGGCAGCGACCGCAGCAGCTCGTCCGCCCGGTCCAGATCGCCGTCCATCACACGGTTCAGGAACACCCCGCAGACGACGACGGGGTGCGCCTTCAGGTCCTCCCCGCTCAGGGCATAGAAAGCCTCCCTGTCCTTCCGCACGTCGATGAGGTAGTAGCCGTGGGTCACGTTGAACAACCGCTGCTCCAGCTCCTGTGCCGCCGTCCGCGGCCTGTCCGTTTCCATGGCCCCAAAGTATAGCACAGGCTACGCTTACGGGGAAGCCCCCCATACGTTTTCAATGCCGGCACACAGCGACAGAAATGCCCCCCGCCCTTGGGCCCGCCTCCGGGGGTACCGGGGGTCCCCCCACAAAAAGACCGGGGCCGTTGCCAGGCCCGGGGGGAATAGGATA
>CAMJAJ010000135.1 GCA_946403565.1 uncultured Treponema sp.
CGACCTCGATTATATCGACCTTTGCCGATACGAGCCGCTGGTAAAGGTTCACCAGGTTGTTGTGCCCGAATTCCCAGTCGTTGATGTAACCGCCGTCCCTGAGGGTGCAGTCCAAAAGCTGTATGTTCATTGTGCATTTCCTACGAGTTTCAAGAAAATTCTCCAGACGCTTCCTACCGTTTCTGCACGCTGTCCGTATCCTTTAGGATCCGGAGGAAAAGTTCCATGCAGACACGGGCGTCATCTTCCGCCCTATGGGCATTGAAGACCTCTATGCCGAAGCGCTTTGCCAGGGACTGGAGTTTGTACTGTCCCTTCTCTGCCTCGTTCGCAAGCAGCGGGTATGCCCAGCGGGAGAACGTGAGCGTGTCCACGGTCATATTTTTGAGCTGCGGCAGCCCTGCCCTGATCAGGCTTGCGTTGACAAACTTTACGTCGAACCGTGCGTTGTGGGCGACGAGTATGGCCTTCTTGCCCACGTATTCGGAGAAGCTTTTCACCACCTCGGCGGCTGGCGGGCAGTCCCGGACCATCTCGTCGTCGATGTGGTTGATCGACGTGATGAAGGGGGTGATGGGCTTGACCGGCTTGATGAGGCGGTTGAAGCTCTCGCCTATCGGACCGTCCTTGTTGAACTTTATCGCCCCTATCTCCAGCAGTTCGTCGTTTTCCGCCTTGAGGCCGGTGGTTTCAGTGTCGAATGCGACAAATGGCCTGCCCCCCTCGAAGAGGGCGGCCATCTGCCTGAACGCGCGGAAGAGCCTGGCTTTCTCTATCTTGACTCCGCCGATTTCTCCCGCGCTTTCTTCTTCGTTATTTTGCTGCATTCAAGACCGCGTTGATTTCCGCTACAATCTTGTCGCACAGGGCTCCGGCGTCCTTGCGTGCGGCCTCAAGCCCGGCATCGTTTCCTCCGGCAACGGGGACGACGCTGTTGACGTAGAACTTGATCTTGGGCTCGGTTCCGCTCGGCCGCGCGCTGACGACCGTGCCGCCTTCCAGGAAGAACTGGAGCACGTTGCTCTTGGGCCAGGGGAGGCTTGTCTTCTTCGCGGGGCTGGCGGGGTCGAACTCCACCTGCTGCTGGATGTCGCGGATCTTGACGACCCGCTTGCCGCCCAGGCTCTTGAGTCCGTCCTCGCGGAGCTTGGTCATGATGCCCTTCATGATGCCGGGGCCGGAGATGCCCTCGAAGTACTTGCTGACGGCCCTGTCCTCGAAGTAGCCCAGGTTCTTGTACATGTCGTTGAGCCGCTCCAGAAGGCTCTTGCCCTTGCTGGCCCAGTAGAGGGTCATCTCGGCGCACATGGCGGCGGCGGAGACTCCGTCCTTGTCGCGCACCTCGGTCTCGACCAGGTAGCCGTAACTTTCCTCAAGGCCGAAGGCGTAATGCTCCTTGCCGGACTTTTCCATCTGGGCCTCGTCGAAGGCAATCCACTTGAATCCGGTCAGCACCTCGTGCACGGCCACGCCATAGCTCTTGGCGACCGCATCGCAGAAGGGGCTGGTGACGATGGAGCGGACCAGGACCGGATTGGCCGGCATACGGCCAAGCTCCTTCTTGGACAGCAGCACGTAGTCTGCAAGGAGGGCGGCCATCTGGTTGCCGGAGACGAGGACGTACTTTCCGTCCTTGTCGGGGAATGCCGTGCCGAAGCGGTCGGCATCGGGATCCGTCGCCATGACGACGTCGGCCTTCTCCTTTTCCGCGAGGGCCACGGCCATCTTGAGCGCGGGGGCTTCCTCAGGGTTTGGCTTCTCCACGGTCGGGAAGTTTCCATCTCCCTCCCGCTGCTCGGGAACCGTGATGACCTTCAGGCCCAGGTCGCCGAGCACCTTCTCCACATGCATCGCACCCGTTCCGTGGAGGGGCGTGTAGACGACCTTGACGCTGCTCGCCTTCTCCTTGATCAGGTCCGGGCGGAAGAGCTGGTTCTTTATCATCGTCTGGAACTTGTCGTCGATCTCCTTGTCAATCAGGACGATCTTGCCGCTCTTGATTGCCTCCTCGCGGGATATGAGCTTGACTTCCTTGACGGCGTTCACCTCGTCTATGATGCCCACATCGTGCGGCTCAACGACCTGGGAGCCGTCGGCCCAATAGGCCTTGTAGCCGTTGTACTTGGGCGGGTTGTGGCTGGCGGTGACGACCACGCCGGTCTGGCAGCCCAGCTCGCGGATGGCGAAGCTCAGCTCCGGGGTGGGCCGTATGCCCGTGAATAGGTAGGCCGTGATTCCGTTGGCCGCGAAGACGCGGGCCGTTATGTCGGAGAACTTGTCGTGGTTGTGGCGGCTGTCGTAGGCTATGCAGGCCTTGAGCGTCCCGGCCTTGGCCTCGTTGGGGAAGGCCTTGATGATATATGAGGCGAGCCCCTGGGTCGCCTTGGAGATGTTCAGCGTGTTCATGCGGTTGGTTCCGCCGCCCATGACGCCGCGGAGGCCTCCCGTTCCGAACTCCAGGCTCTGGTAGAAGCGGTCCTCAAGCTCCTTGTATGCGGCTTCGTCGCCGGCCTTGGCAAGCAGGTCCTCGACTTCCTTGCGGAAGGCCTCGTCCTTCTCTTCGGCAATGTATGCTTTTGCCCTGTCCAAAATCTCGTTCTTGTCCATACCTCAGTCCTCAACTCTGTGAATATACGTCCATTATATCACACTCTTGCGTTTTATGCCATACGGAAATTGCCGGGCAGGGCGGTCAATTGACTATATATAGGAAATGGAATATACTTTGGCCCGGTGAACCGTTTTAAGAATTTGCTGCTGTATCGTGAGATGGTTGCCAGTCTGGTGCGTCGCGAGCTGAAAGGGCGCTACAAGGGGTCGGTCCTGGGCTTCCTCTGGACCTTCGTCAATCCCCTCCTGCAGATGCTCGTCTACACGCTGGTTTTTTCGGTCATTATGAAGAGCGGCGTGGACCACTACTATATCTTCCTCTTTGTAGCCCTTATTCCGTGGATGTTCTGCTCCTCCTGCGTGAGCGGCGGCGCGGACTGCATCCTCAGCTCCAAGGACATGGTGAAGAAGATTTACTTTCCCCGCGAAGTCCTCCCCATCTCCTTTGTGACGGCGGCGTTCGTGAACATGCTGCTCTCGTATATCGTGGTGTTCGCGGTCATCCTGCTGAGCGGTTTCGGCTTCCGCTGGGAAATCCTGTTCTTCCTGGTCCCCGTTGCCCTCGTCGAGTATTTCCTTGCCCTGGGGCTCTGCTTCCTTTTTTCCTCCCTTGCCGTCTACTTCCGGGACCTCATCTATTTCCTCGGCATCCTGACCATGCTGTGGCAGTTCCTTACGCCGGTCATGTTTTCCCAGGAGCGGGTCGTCGAGGCCCTGTCCGCCCGGTCTCCTGCCCTCCTGCGCCTCTGGTACCTGAACCCGATGACCCCGATTATCAACTGTTTCCGTGACATACTGTACTACAAGCGGGTGCCGGACCTGTCCATGCTCTCGTCCGCCGTGGGCTTCGGCATCTTCTTCCTGGTCGTGGGCTGGCTCGTCTTTGGCAGGCTGCAGAAGGGCTTCGCGGAGGTCATGTGATGGATCCTGCGAACAGCATAGAGGTGCACAACCTGGTGAAGGACTTCACGGTGTGGCAGGACTCCGGCTTCAGCCTGAAGCGGCTGGTCCTCTTTGGCCTGCACCGCAATTGTGAGCGGAGCCATGTGCTCAAGGGAATCAGCTTTGAGGTGAAGCGGGGGGAGTCCGTTGGCCTGATCGGCCGGAATGGCTGCGGCAAGAGCACGACGCTCAAGCTCCTCAGCGAGATAATCTACCCCACCTCCGGCACGATCCACAAGCGTGGCCGCGTTTCCAGCCTGCTGGAGCTTGGGGCGGGATTCCACCCCGACATGAGCGGGAGGGAGAACATCTATATCAATGCCTCGATATTCGGCCTGTCCCGCAAGGAGATAGACCGGCGGCTTGACGACATCATCGCCTTTTCGGAACTGGGGGACTTCATCAACAACCCCGTCCGCACCTACTCGTCGGGCATGTACATGCGCCTCGCGTTCTCCGTCGCCATCAACGTGGACGCGGACATCCTCCTGGTGGATGAAATCCTGTCCGTGGGGGATGTGGCCTTTCAGAAGAAGTGCTTCGCCAAGATTCAGGAGATAAAGTCGGCCGGAACAACGATAGTGCTGGTCTCGCACAGCCTGGACCAGGTGAACGGGGTCTGCGACAGGGCCATCTGGCTGGAGGGCGGCCTCATAGCCGCGGAAGGCAAGAGCAGGGACGTGACGGCCCGGTACGCGGATTTCATGCAGGACCGGAGCTAGCAGGTGGACGCCCTGAAGTGCGGGAGGCCGACGGGAGCCGACCTGGCTGGCCCTGCCGGGAAGGCCACCGAGTCCGCTGGAAAGGCCGGGAACGCGCCCGCCGGAACCGACGTCTCCATCATCATCGTGAACTACAACACCTGCGCCCTGCTGCGCGACTGCCTTGCTTCGATATACGAGCAGACGGTGGGCCTGCGCTTCGAGGTCCTGGTCAGCGACAACGGTTCGGCCGACGGCTCGGTGGAAATGGTCCGGCAGGAGTTTCCCCAGGTGGAGCTGCTGGAGAACGGGGCAAACCTCGGCTTCGGACCGGCGAACAACCGGGCGCTGGACAGGGCCTCCGGCAAATATGTCTTCTATTTAAACAGCGACACCCTGCTCAAGAACAATGCGGTCAAGCTTTTCTTTGACTACTGGGAGGGCCACCCGGAGGAGAACCTGGGGGCGCTGGGCTGCACCATGGTCTGGCCGGACGGACGCTACTGCAGGTCGTCCGGGGCCAGCCGGAACGGCCGCTTTGAGACGGCGGAGGATTTCGCCAGAAACCAGCGCACGCTCTGCTTCTGTTCCTATAAAATCGCGGTCCGGCACTACCTGTTCAGGAAGCCCCTCCGGCTCGTGGAGGACCTGGACCCTCCCGTGGAGAAGATCGTGGGGCCGGTCGGCTATGTGGCGGGGGCCGACCTCTTCCCGCTGACCGACGCCGCGCTCATCTCGCTCAACAAGGCC
>CAMJAJ010000136.1 GCA_946403565.1 uncultured Treponema sp.
TCGTGTACTTGACCGCATTGGTGAGCAGGTTCAGGATGACCTGCTTGATGCGCACATTGTCCCCGTACAGCGTCCGCGGCAGATCCGAAGCAGCCTTCAGATTGAAGGCAAGCCCCTTTCCCGTCGCCCGGTCCCGGATCATGTTCACCAGGTCTATGATGAGCGAAGAAATGTCGTAGCTGTCCGGCAAAAGCTCCATCTTGCCGGCCTCGATTTTAGAAAAGTCAAGGACATCGTTCACGATGGAAAGCAGGTTGGAGCCCGCCATCTTGATGTTGGAGGCATAGCCCAGTATCGTGCTGTCGCCCGACTCCCGCAGAATCATCTCGTCCATGCCCAGGATGGCATTGATCGGGGTGCGGATCTCGTGGCTCATGTTGGCAAGGAAGGTGCTCTTGGCCTGGGACGCCGCGGCATTGCGGGCTGCCTCGTCCATCAGCATCTCCCGCTCGCGCCGCTCCTCGTCTATGTTTTCCACCGCCCACAGGACGTGGTGCAGGCTGCCGTCGGGGTTCTTGTCGATGAGGATGAAGCGGGCACGGCACCAGTAGTTCAAAATGCTGTAGAACTCATGGGCTATGGTTATCCTGCCGTTCATGCGCTCGTCAAGGGTGTTGAAGTCTATGAAGTGCATGAAGTCCTCTTTGTCGCAGTCGGGCCGGTCCTGCACCCGCTCCTCCATGACCATGCGGATCGTCTGCCGCGCCTTGCTGTGCGCCCTGCACACCGCCTCCGCAATGTCCTGCCGGGTATGGACTTCCGTAAAGCTGTCCTCGTTCAGGTCAATGTCATACAGGGAGACGTACATGCTGGAAAGGAACTCGCTCTTGCTCCGGCTCTCGCTCAGGGCCTCCTCCTTCTCCTTCCGCTCGCGCAGGGTCTGCTCCCGGATGTAGGCGATGTACTCCTTCATCTGCGCGGTCATCTTGCGGATGTTGTCGGCGAGCAGCCCCAGCTCGTTCTTTGACGTATAGGGAATGCGGATGTTCAGCTCGCCGCGGGCAAGCTTGTAGGAGGACTTGCTTATCAAGCGGATGGGTGTGACGAGGATCTTGAACTGCAGGAAGAGGAAGAAGGCCAGGAAGAGGCAGACGATGAGGAAGGCCATCAGGAGGGAAATGCTCATCTTGCTCCACAGGTTGGTCAGCGCACGGGTGTTCACGGCGTTGACCAGCGACATGCCGTTTTCCAGCTTCCGCAGCACGCCCCGGTAGGTATCGTTCACCCAGCGGAATTCCCGCAGCTCCCTGGCGTCCGAATCCCGCAGTTCCGCCAGCATCATCCGCGCGTCGTAGGTGCGGTCCAGGGACTTCTCCAGGCCGCTCGCATCGGTGTAATAGACCAGCTCGTCCTTCTGACCGAGCAGGATTCCGAAGCCCCCCTCCTCGGTCTGGGAATCCACGATGTCCTTCAGGACGGCAAGGTTTATGTCCATGCCCACGACACCGATCAGTGCCTCCTCCCGGTAGAGGGGGATGATGTAGGAGATCATGTGGGTGTTTATGTTCCGGTTCTCGTAGGGGGGCGTCCAGACTGGCCGCTTTGCCCAGACGGGGGTATAGTACCAGCCCACGTGCTCCATGTCGGTGGGCGAAAACTGGGTCAGATCCGTGGGCTTCACGTTGACGAACGACCCCCTGTTGTTGCTTTCCAGGAAGATGCCCCGCCTGCCGCCGAAGCGCTCCAGCTCCATGCGGAAGTAGATGGCGACGACCCCCTTCGTAAAGCGGGACAGCGAGGTTATCTCCCGTGCAAGGGCATCCATGTAGGCGCGCTCGTAGGCCGGGTCCTCCAGGATGCGGTCCTCCTCGATGGTGCGCAGGATGTACTCGCTCGCCGCCGTAACGGAATTTTCGATATATGCAAAGCAGGAGTTGAGCTCCAGGGCCTTCTTGTCCGCCGACAGGTTCACCGTCCGCTTGAACTGGGCGTCAACGGACCTCCCCTGGCCGTGGAACAGGAAGCCCGCCGCAAGGGAAAAGGCCAGCAGCACCAGCAGGATGCTGTACAGGCTGGTTATGAAACGGAGCGAATGGGGAGCAAGCTTCATAGTTTCCTGCACACTCCATTCCCACCTGCCTCCTTCACCGCATAGCAGCGCTGGACGGCGCGGTGGTAATTCCGCTTTATGCTCTCAAAGAGGTCTATATCCACGATTCCGACGGATATGCTGACATCCAGCTCGTCGTATATGGCGGAACACAGGGCCTTGAACTTCTCCTCCGCCTCCTCGGCCCCCATCTCCAGGAAGAAGACGAACTCGTCCCCGCTCCAGCGGAAGATGAGGCCCCGGTCGTCCACCAGCTCCTTGGACAGGGCGACGATCCGGAGGATAATCGCATCTCCGTCCTTGGTCTCGTTGATGCTCTTGAAGCGGTCGATGTCGAACATGGCGAGCGACTTGTAGCGGGTCGTGTTGAACACGCCCAGCTCGCCAAAGGACTCGTTCAGGTAGTTGCGGTTGGGAAGGCCCGTCAGCGGGTCTTCGGGAAGCGGAGTGTTCGAGAGCGCATGCGAGTGCCGGGTCGCGGCCGCGTACATCGCAAGGACGTACAGGGCCACGAGGAGCAGGCACAGGAGGGAAGGCGCAAGCCATGCGGGCATGCCCGACCTGAGGCCGCCCGAGCCCTGCACGACGAGGTACCAGTCCAGGTCCTCCATGGCGCGGGTCATCCTGAAGCCGCCGAAGGACTTCTTCACGTAGGTGAAGGAATCGCTGCCGACCTTGTCGCCGATGGCGTCCGAAAGGTAGGCGTTCTCTATGTTGGAGGCGTCCACGTCGACCTGGACAAGGCCCTTGTCGTCGACCAGGTTCAGCTTGAGTCCGTATTCGTTTTCACAGCTTTCGACCAGCTCCTGCAGTTCGTCCATGAACAGGCCCACCCCGCATATCCCCAGGAGGGAACCGTCGTCGTCATGCATGCGGACGTTCACGAAGACCGTCCAACGGTAGTCGTTCACCTGGTCGCGGTCGGTGTCCAGGTCCAGCTCCTTGCCCGAATCCAGGAATATCTGGTACCAGATGTCATAGGCGTCCTGCTCCGGGTTAACGACCTTCGATATGCCCGAGGGCGTGTAGATCTCGGTGGTCGCCGTATCGTCGAAAAAGCTCGCGATGTATCCGAACTGGTCTTTTATGCTGGAAAGGTAGTCTGAAATGGAGGCCTCAATCTCTTCGGCAGAACGGCTTTCTTCTTCCTGCAGGAGGCCCTTCAGGAGGGAATCCGCGGCCATCTCCCTGCTGACGGTGATGGGAACGGCAAACATCCGGTCCACGCGGTCATAGAAGTGGGTGGCGACAAGCTCGTTGTAGGCGGCCTCCCGCGCACTTCCCTGCCCACCGCTCAGGCTGGGACGGAGGGTCGCAAAAAGCAGGCCGGCGGCGACGACGAACAGGATGGACAGCAGAATCCTAAGCTTCATGTGGACTCCTGGGAAAACGGGTTCGGGAGAGGCGCAACCACAGGAAGATGCTCACCCCTCGCTCCTTTATACCACGGTTCCGCTTAAATTTCAATAGTGACATCGGCCAGCCGGCGGGCGGCGGCCATGTCCCCGGTCCGGCCTGCCCCTCGGCAGGCCCCCTCTCCCAGACTGCCCCCCCCCCGGGCCGAGGAATTGACAGCGGACGGCAACATACGCTATGTATGGGGTATGAAAGCAACGATACTCATACCAGCAACAGCCGCGGCCCTGCTCCTCTGCTCATGCACGGGAAAGGCCGCCCCCGCCGGCGGAGAGCCGTCCGCAGCGGAAAAGGAAGCTACCCTCGGAACCGTGCAGGAGGCGGCACCACAGGAGGCCGCGGACCAGGGCAGCCCGGCCCCGAGCGTGCAGGAGGCAGCCCAGCAGGAGGGTCCGGCGGCAGCAGGCGCTCGCCCGCTCCTCATCCGCGAAGTGGACACCCACTCGCGCCGCATGACCCCGTCCAAGTACATCGCAGAAGAGAACGAGCTGGACCTCCAGCACAGCGTGTACGACAACTCCACGCTGATTCCCCTCGGCTTCTCCAAGGAGGGCTGCATGGCCTACATCGAGCAGCAGAGCCGGGAGGGAAAAGGGGACACCGTGACGACCTTCTTCATCCAGGACCTGGTGACCGACGAGATCGTCTGGAGCCTGGGCGACAACGGCCAGGACATGGACTCGGAGCAGGGCGGCCTCCAGAAGCTGATCGACGACCGGGGGGAGGAGATAGACGCAGCCATGCAGAAATACGGCATACAGGACTTCCCCTGCACGATGGAGAAGCTTCCCTACCGGGACGGCACGCGGGAGCTGGACGCCCGGGTGCTGATCAAGGACACCGGCAGGCTGATGTACGAAATGCTGCGGATCCAGGACTACGAGTGCGAGGTCTTCAGCCCCGACGGCAGGAAAAAGACGGTCCGCTCCAAGAAGGAGGCCCTCGTGGAAGGTGCCTACGTCTGCGGCTACATCAAGAACCCGCTCGAGGACCGGATTGCGATCATACTGGCGGAGCGCGTGTACGGCTTTGAAGGCTGCGACCTCCTGTACAGCATAGCGGGCTGCAAGCTCTTTTGACCGGCGGCCTGGGCAGGTAAATTTGGGCCCGCTTTTCCTTGCAACCTTGTAAACGGAAGAATTCTGTGCTATCCTGTGCGTATGTTCAGCGTATCACCCCTTTTTTCCAACGACTGCGTGCTGCAGCGGGAAATGGTCATAACGATATTCGGCGAAGGCAGCGACGGGCTGGAGGTGCAGGCGGTCCTGAAGGACAAGGACGGCCGCATCACCGGCAAGAACAAGACCGTCGCCAAAGGCGGCGTCTGGCGGCTCCAGCTTGAGGAGCAGCAGGCCATGTCCGGGGCGACCCTCGTCGTGTCGTGCAAGGAAAGCAAGCGGGTCTTCTACAACGTCGCCGTCGGGGAAGTCTGGCTCGCGGGCGGGC
>CAMJAJ010000137.1 GCA_946403565.1 uncultured Treponema sp.
CGGTCCGCAGCGGCTTGAGCGAGGCGAGGAGGATCATTCCTGCCAGGACGAGGATTGCTATGAGCACCCCGATTCCGAAGATGGTGGACGTGATGGCGATCTTGTTGCCGAGGGCCTCCATGGTGCCCTGCGCGACCAAGAAGCCGAATGCCCAGGGGGTGTCCTCAATGTTGCCGTAAATCAGAAGATCCTGCCCGTTTCCCGTGTAGGACTTTATCCAGCCGTAGCCGGACTCGCCGTCAACCATCTTCTGTGCATAGGTGATAAGATCCTCATGCCCCTCGCCGGGGTTTGTCAGGAAGTTGCCGTCATCCGTCGCCACAGGGTGGTACATGACTTTACCGCTGTGGTCAATCATGAACTGCCAGGCCCCGGCGGGGACGTTCAGCTCCTTGATGGGCTTGATGAGGGTCTCTATCGGGATGATGCCCACGATGACGCCGAACAGTCTGCCGTTCCTGTCTTTGAGGCCGGTCGTCACGTGGACGACGGTCTTGCCCGTCGTCTTGGCGGTGACGGGGTTGTCCACGTAGCGGGCCTTGCCCTGCTTCATGACCGCCTGGAAGTAGTCCCGTTCGGCTATATCCGTCGTCTTGCCCTGGTCGGTGTAGGCGTGGCCGTCAGGCCCTGCGATGAGCATGTAGTCGTATTCGGAGGCCCTGACCTGGGTGTTCTCCCGCATCCACCTGACTGCCTCGTCAAGGTCGCCGTTTTTCATTGCGTCCGCACAGACGTAGACCTGCAGGTCCTTGTAGTAGCCTTCCACGTTGTTGTCTATCGCGAGCTTGAGCGCGCCCGCAAGGATGCTGAAGCTTTCCACGTGGTCTCTCTTTGAGTCCGACTGCGCTATCTTTGACAGGAAGATGACCTGTACTGCGGTCAGGAGAGCGAAGCCTGCGCCTATCATCATCATCAGGTAGGCGATCAGGCTCAGGGACTTTTTCTGCTTGTTTGCCATTATGAAGTTCCTCCAATTATAACAGGATTATACCACAGGAAACGCCATAAGGCAAAGGATTTGTTGCTCCCATTGATAGAAAATCGCTATCAATGGGCTTGCCCTGTTTCCGGGCTGCCCCGCTGTGGGGAAGGGGGGGGGCGCTCCGGCCGCGCCAAACCTTGATTCGGGGCTGCCCGGCCTCCCCTAGACCTTGAATTCGTCTATCTGCTTGCCGATCTTGCCGATGGCCCGCTTCACCTGGTCCGCTATGTCGCTGAGGGCCGCCCCGGTGTCGTTTATCTTCCGTGCGCCGGCGCTCATCTCGTCCATGCTCGCCTTCATGGCCCCTGTCGCGTCCTTCAGCTGCCGTATCTCGTCCAGTATGGCCTGGTTCCCCGCGGACATCTCGGAGGACGCGTTGCGGACCTCGATCGTGCTGTCGTTCATCGAATGGAGGGCGTCGTTTATCTGCCGGGAGCCTGCGTTCTGCTCCTCCATGGCGGCCTTTATCTGCATGACCAGCTGGTCGGTGTCCTGGATCCGGTAGGAGACGGCCTCGAACGCCTTGCTGGACTGTCCGGACGCGGCGACGACCTCCTGGATCGAATCCTTGATGTTGTTCAGCTGCACGCCGATGGTCTTGGACTGCACGGTGGAGGTCTCGGAGAGCTTTCGGATCTCGTCGGCGACGACCGAGAAGCCCTTTCCCGCCTCGCCCGCGTGGGCGGCCTCGATTGCGGCGTTCATGGCGAGCAGGTTGGTCTGGCTCGCTATGCTGGATATGGCCTGGTTGGCCTCCTGCAGCATCTTGGACTGCTCCTCGATCTGCTTGATCTTCTCGTTCACGTCCTGCTGCTGGGTGAATCCCGTCTGCGCGTCGGAGCGGAGCGCGTCGAACGAGTCGGCCATCTTGTCCACCGAATGGTTGACGGAGGCGATGTTGCCGATCATCTCCTCGACGGCGGCGGAGGCCTCCGAGACCCCGGCGGACTGGTTCTCTATCATGTGCTCCAGCGAGCTGATGTTGCTGGCTATCTGGTTCACTGCCCCGGCGGTCTGGTCAACGCTGTTGCTCTGGTTGACGATCTGCTGGTGAACGCTCTCGATGTTCGCGATTATCTCGGTGATTGCGGCCGCCGTGTCCTGTGCCGTCGCGCCCATGTCCTCGCCCGCGATTCCAAGCTCGTCCTTGGTGCCCAGGAGGTTCCGGATGATGTCCTGCAGCTTGGCGACGAAGCTGTTGAAGCCCTTGACCACGTCGCCCACCTCGTCGTTCGTCGCCTCCGGTATGCGCTGGGTCAAATCCGCGTTGCCGCTTGCAATCGTGGAGATGGACTCCTTGACGGTCTTGAGCGGCTTGAAGAGCATGGTGACGAGGAAGCCTACTAATATAGAAGAAATCAGGAGGGAGAGGATCATGACGATGATGATGCTCCGCTTCATCGTGGCGTTCCCCGAGAAGTAGTGGTCGTAGGGGGCCACCGTGAAGGCCGTCCAGGTGCTTCCCGGAATTTTCTTGTAGGAGGCTATGAGGTGGCTGTGGAGGCTGGGATCCACGAAGTCCTCTATGCCCTCGCCTCCTTCAAAGATGTGGTTGAGAATCTTGCCCAGGCCCGTCTTGTCGTCCAGCTGTCCGTTGCCTTCGCTTTCATCCATGCCTTCGTTCGCATTGGCTACGGTGATGCGGTCCTTGTAGTTTATGATCGAAGGGTGCATTCCGCCGCCCAGGTCTATCGTCTTGATCACGTCCACCAGGGCGTTCTCCTTGACCAGCATGACGACCGCGCCGATCGGCTTCCCCTGCGCGTTCTTGACGGGGACGCTGTAGCTCTGGAGTATGCCGTTGACGGCGGGGCTGAACAGGGGGTCGGACACATATTCCCGTCCCGCCATGGCCTCCTTGATGTAGGCGCGTTCCTTCATGTTCAAAAGCCGCCCGTCGGCGGTTATGCAGTTTCCTTCGCTGTCATAGAAGGAAACGTTCTCGTACCTGCCGCCCAGGGCCTTGACGATTGACGTGAACATGCGGGCCTTCTTTTCCAGGGGAACGGACTCGTCCGTGATTTCGTCCAGCTCCGCCAGGAAGCGGAGGCAGGCGAGGTTCTTCTCGTTTATGGCGGCCACCTGGTTCACCACGTCATCGGTGATGGCAGAAAGGTGGTCGTACACGCTCCTGGTCATGTTCTTCGACGAGATCTTGTAGGCGATGCCGCCGATTATGAGGTTCGCGACAAGTACGACGCTCAGCACCATGACGAGCATCTTTGCCGTCAGCGATATACGCGCGGATGACTTTATTTCCATATCTGTCTTACTCCTTTATTCCGTCTGCACCGTTTGCGGAGCAGTTTCAAAGGTTCCTGCCGTTGAAACTGGCCCTGCGCGCGTGCCATCAGGTGTCATTCCCCTAACTGTACCATGGTAATTACCGTAGGGCAATTTCTTTATTTCTATTGGATTGATAAAAGACATGTATCAATCGCATGCACTGCCGGGCCAGGCCATGGCCGGGGCGGCTTTCGTTGCGGGGCTGCCACTGCTGTCACCGCCGGGCCGGGCCAGGCCTAGACCTTGAACAGGTCTATCTGGCTGCCGATCTTGTCGATGGCTTCCCGCATCTTGCCGGATATGTCGCCCAAGACGCTTCCGGTCTCGTTGATCCGCTGCGCGCCCACGGACATGTCCTCCATGCTCTGCTTCATGCTGGAGGTGACGTCCTGCAGCTTGCCCATCTCCCGCCGGATCTTCTCGCTGCGGGCGGACATCTCCTTGGAAGCCTTGTGCACCTCGCCGGTGCTGCTGTTCATGGTCCTGAGCGCGTCGCCGATCTGCTTGCTGCCCTCGTTCTGCTCCTGCATGGCGGCCTTTATCTGGAGGACCAGTTCGTCCGTGTCCCTGATCTTGGCGGACACCGACGCAAATGCCTCGCTGGACTCCTTGGACGCGCTGACCACCTCGGTGATGGAGTCCTTTATCTTGTTCAGCTGCTCGCCGATCGTCTTGGACTGGGAGCTGGAGGTCTCGGACAGCTTTCGGATCTCGTCGGCGACGACCGAGAAGCCCTTGCCCGCCTCGCCCGCGTGGGCGGCCTCGATCGCGGCGTTCATGGCGAGCAGGTTGGTCTGCTCGGCGATGCTGGAGATGGCCTGGTTGGCCTCCATGAGCATGGCGGACTGGCCCTCTATCTGCTTGATCCGCTCGTTCACGTCCTGCTGCTTGTTGAAGCCCGACTTGGCGTCGTCGGACAGGGCCTGGAAGGAGCCGGCCATCTTGTCCACCGACTGGTTGACGGACGAGATGTTCCCGATCATCTCCTCCACGGCGGTGGAGGCCTGCGCCACGCCTGCCGTCTGGCCCTCGATGAGCTCGTCCATGTTCTCGATGTTGCGGGAGATTTCGGTGACCGCCGTGGCGGTCTGCGAGACGCTGTGCCCCTGGTCGCCTATCTGGGCGGAGATGCCCTTGATGTTGGCGATGATCTGGGTGATTGCGCTGGCCGTATTCTCCGCGCTGCGCGTCATGTCCTCGCCGGACCCGTTCAGCTGGACCTTGGACTTCTGCACGTCCTTCATGATCTGCTGGAGCTTGTCCAGGAAGAGGTCGAAGTGGATGATGAGGTCGCCTATCTCGTCGCGGACAAAGAGCTTGCAGCGCTTGGTCAAATCCGCGTCGCCGGTCTCCAGTTCCTTGAGGAAGTTCGTCACGTTGTAGATGCGCCACATGAGCCAGTGGATGAAGGTGTAGCTGCATATCAGGAGAAAGGCAATGAGCACCGCCGTAATGGGGATGACGATGGCGAGCGTAGTCTTTTTGACGTTCTTGACCATCTCCACGTCCTTCGCTATGAAGAGCATGCCCGCTATGCTGCCGTCGCCGTTCGAGAGGGGCTGGTAGGTCGAGTAGTACTCCTTGCCCTTGATGATGTTCTTGCCCTCGAAGCTCTTGCCCTCGTGGA
>CAMJAJ010000138.1 GCA_946403565.1 uncultured Treponema sp.
CGTAGGCGTAGCCGCTCTTGACGGCACCGGGCCTGGCGCCCTCCTGGAAGACCTCGTTCTCGTAGTAGCCGACCCGTACCGTGCCCGGCACTATCTCCGTGGCATGGCACGGCAGCAGGAGCAGGGAGGAAAGCAGCAGGCAGGCAAGAAGTCGAATCATACGGAAATTATACCACACCGGCGCAAAAAACACTAGGCGCTTTCAAAGTTTGCCCCGCGGCGGACCTAGCGGCAGAGTCCAGCGACATGCGTTCGCACGCCCGGCCTAGCGGCAGTAGTCGGCGAGGTTCATCTTGAAGAAGGACTCCATCGCGCTGATGTAGCCGTCGTTGCCGCCGCCCGTCAGGTTCGTGTCCATGAGGGCCTGCTTCCTGCCCGCCTTGATCCGGATCTCATCGGGCATGGTCGCCTTCTTGCCCGCCCAGAGCACCTTGGTGCCGCCCCGGATGAGCATGAACTTGAGCCAGATGTCGTCGGCGTTCAGACAAAGCTCGCGGGCAAGCTCCCCGTCCAGGGCCTCCGGCGGCAGGCAGCGCGGGGGAAAGAGGCTTCCCGCCCCGTTCGTGGAAAGGAGGGCGTGGGTGGGCTCCCGCACGCTGCCGGTCTCCTGCAGCCAGTCCCGGTAGGGCAGTATGCGGCCCCCGGCGGCCTTCATCAGGTGGACACGGTTGGCCACGAGCGCGTCGGGATGGGAAAGGTGGGCCTTCCACAGGCCCTCCAGCATGTCGCGGCAGAACATCAGGTCGTCGTCCACGGTGACGATGTAGTCGTCGGGGAACTCCCGCATCGCATAGAGGTACTTCTTGTGGGGGCGGAGGTCGCCGCCGACGTTCCGGATGGTGAGCCCCTTCCGGCAGAGGGCGGCAAGGCTCCGGGGCAGTTTGACCCCATCGCAGTCCGCGCCCAAGTACAGGACGATCCTGTCCGGCTTAAGGGTCTGGCGCATGAGCGACTTGATGCAGAGGTGCAGGCTGGAAAGCCTGGGCGGGAAGCTGGTGAGCGAAACGGTGATGGAGAAGGGGCGGCTTTCCCTGTTCAGCGCACCGCGTATGGGCACGAGGGAAAAGAACGCCCGCTGCCAGGCCCACTTGGCCCTGATGCGGACATAGCGGAACGCCTTCCTGAAGAATCCGGAGATGCCGTACGCGTGGCCGCCGGCAGAGCTGGGGGCTACGGGGGCCCGTCCGACTCGGTCGGCGCAGTTATGGCCAGCTCGATCTTGTCCGGACGTACCGGCAGAGTTGCGGTCTGAGGAGGCTCGTCCGCCTCGGTCACGTCCATCGGCTGCGCCGGCAGATTTTGCTTGGCCGCCGGAACCGCCTGACCGCCCTTCCCCGCCTGCGGCCTTCTCGCCGCCGTCATGGGGATTTCCGCTTCCCTTCCCCCGCCTGCCCCGCATCCGGGCGACGAGCTTGGCCAGGTAGTAGGGGGCAGCCACGATGACGTTGCGGTAGGCCTCGACGTTGCAGCAGTGCTGCTCGATTCCCCCGAAGCGGGCCTTGTAGGGCTGGCTGCCTCCGCCGAGGAATATGGCGGACTTGCCCTTCCCAATCAGCCGCTCCAGCACGAGGGCATAGAGGTGGAAGCCGGGGGAGAACTCCTCCAGCTCGGGGTCGTAGGTCAGGTTCTCAAGGAAGACGTCCTTTCCCTGCTCGCAGCTGAACACGATGGCGACCAGCCGTTCCCCGGCCGTCCAGGTGTAGGCGTGGGAGACGTGGTAATGGGAAAGGTATTCGGCGGGGGAAAGTCCGTAGTCGCGGCCCATCAGGGTGCGCTTGAAGGAAAAGAAGGCCTCAACGACGAAGAGGGGAATCCCTGCCCCCTCGTACTCCGTCACGGCAAGCTCCGTGCAACCGAGCCGCTCCATGAGCGTCCGCTCCTCGCGGCGCCTGTTGTAGCGGGACTTGCGCGACATCCTGGCCCACAGCTCGTCCGCGGTCTGAGGCAGTTCGACCTTCCAGTGGTTCGTGGCGTGGTTGCGGTGGACGAAGCGGCCGCCGAGCGGCGAAAGGGAGTAGTCCCAGTTTATCCGGCTGACGGGGAAATGGGAGAACACGAAGGAACAGAGCTCCTCCGCCTCCTCGGAAGAAATGTCGGCAAGGTAGAGGCCGAGCCTGGCAAGACGGCCCTCCACATGGAGGGGTACGGAAAGGCACCTGCCCTTCCCCTCAAGCTCCAGGAGCGTGTATCTGCCATAAACCGAGCCGAAGCGGTTGTAGACGACATCGGGAACAATCCGCGAGTCCTCTTCCAGCCCGGCATCCTCCACCACGATGCGAACCATAGGTCCTTCCATTATAATGGAAACGCGGACACTCGGCAAGGACACCCCTGCCACCCGGCTGCGGCTGCGCTTCCTGCACGCCAAGTTCCCAAAGGCCACAGCCAGTCCTTCAGACCTGGCGTCGCTAGCGGTAGAGTTCGGCCTTGATGTCCTCCAGGATGAGGAGGTCCTTGATTCCGGTGTCGATGGGGGACTTGAGGCCGCCTTTCCCGTCCAGGAAGTCAACGGCGTTCTGCACCATGTTGGAGAAGTAGAGGGTCTTCTTGGGAAAGCCCACCTTCTCGTCCCGCACGAGCGAGAAGAAACCCGTGTACAGGGGCGAGTCCTTGCGCTTGTAGGCCTTCAGGTAGGAGTTTCCCACGCAGACCCTGCCCTCCGTCCCGTTCAGCTGAATCTCGAAGGCGAAGTAGCGCGACCGCCCGCTCATCGTCACGGTGATGTCGGGGCAGCGCTCGGTGGCCCAGTGCGCGGCGAGCTGCCGTATGCTCCCCTTGTCATCCTTGAACACCCCGGTCAGAACGGGCTTCCCCAGGCTCTGCGGGTCCCCCAGGAAGAACATCACCGCGTCTATCAGGTGGGTACCATCATGGAAGAGGCTGCATGCGCCCGTGGACTCGCCCCGCCGGTCATAGATGCAGAGGCTGGACGACAGGGACGCGTAGATGCTCTGCAGGGTGCCTATCTCCCGCATGTACTCCCTGGCCTTCCGGTAGTCCTCGGCGAAACGCCGCTCGTGGTTTATCATGACGGGAACGCCGAATTCCTCCGAGGCGTTCTTTATGTCCTGCGCCTCGCGGGTGTTCAGGGCGACGGGCTTCTCCAGTATGACCAGGCGGGGGCGGGCCGCTATGGCGGCAAGGGCCTCGGCCTTGTGGAACTCCTCGGGAACCGCCACGGTGACGATGTCGGGCTTCTCCTGCCGGTACATGTCCTCGCTGCGCTGGTAGCTTTTGGCCCCGGAAACCGCCTTGTGCCAGACGGAGAGCTTCTCTATGTCGCTGTCGCAGCCCGCGACCAGACGAATCCTAGGGTTGTCCAGCAGGGCCATCGTGTGGCTCGCCGGCTGCTCCCGCTTCCCGTCCAGGCCGAGGCTGTAGCCTATCCTTCCGCAGCCGACAAGGGCCGCCGTGTACTGACCGCTCACTAGGCTAGTCCTTGCACAGCCCCTCCATGAGGGACTGGTACTTGCGCGCAAGGCGGCGGGACTTGTCGGCGGCAAGGCCACGGTAGTTGGCCGGATGCTCGAAGAATGCCTCCGGGTTGGCGATTCCGAGCTTCTCCAGCTGCGCCGTTATCTTGGAGAAGGCGTCGGTGTGCTCCTTGAGCACCTCGAAGAAGGTCCTGCCGGACTTCTCGGCCTCCAGCGTTATCTTCCGTATGATCTCGTGCCCGTCGTTCACGCCGGCCTCGCCCAGGAGGATGTAGGCGGGTTCCGCGAGGACGCCGCCCTTCACCTTGCCGCCCGCCCCGTCCAGGTTGCGAGCCATGCTCTCCTTGTCCGCCTGCAGGCCGGAGACGACCGAGGCCATCCGGTCCACGGCCATCGTGAAGCCCGCCACGTAGTCGGCGATGAAGCGCTGGCTTGCGGAGTTGGTGAGGTCGCGCTGGTGCTCGGAAATCTGGTCCATGTAGAAGGTGAGCACGCGCGGGCTCATCGCCTTCCACAGGGACTTGACGTGCTCGCTGTTCCAGGGGTTGCGCTTCTGGGGCATGGTGGAAGAACCCACCTGGGTCGATGAGAAGTACTCGAAGACCTCGCCTATCTCGCTCCGCTGCAGGTTGCGCAGGTCGTCCGCGAGGTTGGCGATGATGCCGAACGCGACGTTGAACTCAAGCAGGAGGCGGAGCAGGTACTCCGGCTCCACGAGCTGGTTGGAATACTCGGAGGGCTCCAGGCCCAGGAAGTGCACGTACTCGGCCTCCAGCTGCTCCGGATCCTTGACAATCATGCTCGGGCCGTTGTAGGAGCCGACGGGGCCTGCGAGCTTGCCCTTGAGCTGGCGGGACAGCTCGTCTATGCGGATGATGGACTTGCCCAGGCGGGAGACGAACTCCGCGACCGACCAGCCGAAGGTGATCGGGACGGCGTGCTGACCGTGGGTGCGGCCCACCTGCGGGGTCTCGGCCTCGCGGTCGGCGATGGCGCAGAGGGACTTCTCAAGCGCGACGAGCGAGGGCAGGACGACCTTCTGTGTCACATCGCGCATGCGGCATGACAGGGCGGTGTCCAGTATGTCCACGCTGGTTGCCCCCAGGTGCACGAGCGGGGCCAGGTCGGAGGGGACCTTGGTCTTCATCACGTTGACCAGGGCACGGATGTTGTGCCGGGTCTTCTCCTCCTCCCGGTAGACCTCCTCGGGGTCGATTGCGTCGGCGACGGAGTCCAGCTCCTTCTCGGCGGCGGCGGTCAGCTGGCCGCGGACCTTGAGGTGGGCCTTCACCAACGCAGCCTCGCACCTGGCGCAGCTGCGGATGCTGGCCTCTTCTGAAATGTATCGTGAAAGGCCCTCGAACGCCTTGGCTTCCGAGAGCGAGTACCTGTGGTCTATGGACGAAATGTTCTCAAATATGTTGCGTGTTTCCATGCCCACAGTATCTTCCAAAT
>CAMJAJ010000139.1 GCA_946403565.1 uncultured Treponema sp.
ATACGGAAGTTCTGGGGGCGGGACGCGGAGGTCGTGAACCCGCCGGTCGCCACCGCCAGCCTCTCTCCGAACGGCCTTCCCGACGAGGGCTTCTACCTCGCGTTCAGCCGCTTCGTGCCGTACAAGCGGCTGGACCTTGCCGTCGAGGCATGCGGCCGGACGGGACGGCGGCTCGTCGTCATCGGGAGCGGAGGGCAGGAGAAGGAGCTCAGGCGGCTGGCCGCCTCATACAAAGGGGCGGACATAACGTTCACGGGACGGATCGGCGACGGCGAGGTGAAGTCCTACCTCCAGCGCTGCCGCGCCCTCATCTTCTGCGCCCAGGAGGACTTCGGCATCATCCCGGTGGAGGCGCAGGCCTGCGGCCGCCCCGTGGTGGCCTATGGGGCGGGTGGGGCGCTCGAGACGGTTGTTGACGGAAAGACCGGCGTGTTCTTTGCCGAGCAGTCCGTGGATTCCCTCGTGGAGGCCCTCGGCCGCTTTGAAGGGCTTGCCGCTGCGGGGGCATTCGCCCCTGCGGCCATAGCGGCCCACGCCGCCGCTTTCTCGGAGGAACGCTTCCGGAGGCAGATGGCCGACGTCATAGCGAGGACGGAGGCGGCCGTGCGGAAGCCGGGGGGTGTGCGGTGAGGCTTGCCGTTGACTGCAGGATGTACGGGAAGAGCGGCATCGGCAGCTTCCTTGCCGGAGTCCTTCCCTTCCTGTGCGCCGACACGGGGTTCGAGGGCGTCCTGCTGCTTGCTTCCGATGAGGGGGAGGAAAGCCTCCGGGCCGCCGCCCAGGAATTCGGGGACTGGGTTGCCGTTGAACCGTGCCCGGTACGGCCCTTTTCCCTCCGCGAACTGCTCTTCTTTCCGAGGATCTTGGCACGGAAGGTCAACGCCTGTTCCTGCTACTTCACACCCTACTGCAACGTCCCCTCGGGAATCCGCATACCGGTGTTCACGACGATACACGACGTGGTCTTCCTGGACTTCCCCGGCCTGACCGGCAGGGCAGGGCTGCTCGCCCGGAAGCTCCTGTACAGGTACGCGGTATTCCGCTCCAAGGCCGTGTTCACGGTCTCGCAGTTCAGCCGGGACAGGATCCTGGACAGGCTGTCATGCCGGAAGCCGGTCTACGTCAGCTGTAACGGGGTCCCGCGCTTCATCGTGGAGGCCCGGAGGTCAGGAAGGCTCGCCGGCATGCAGAAGGGGGACTTTATCCTCTTCGTGGGCAACATAAAGGCCCACAAGGGGCTGGCGACCCTGCTTTCCGCCTATCCCGGCTTCCGCAGTAAGACCGGGGCTCGTCTCGTCATCGTCGGTTCCGCGGACAGCTTCCGCACGAAGGACCAGGCGGCCCAGCGGCTGCTGGACGGCGGCGTGGACGGGATAGAGTTCACTGGCCACGTGAGCGACGAACGCCTTGTGGAGCTGCTTGCGACCGCCCGCCTCCTGGTGCAGCCCTCGCTCTACGAGGGCTTCGGCATACCGCCGCTGGAGGCCATGTACTGTGGCACCAGGGCCGTCATCTCCGACATCGCCGCCTTCAAGGAGGTCTACGGGAACTTTCCGGTGCGCTTTTTCCGGGCCGGGGATGCGGAGGACCTGGAGCGCAAGCTGCTGGCGGCCTGGGACGACAGGTCGCCCCTGCCGCCCCTTCCCGACACGTACAGCTACGGAAGGGCCGCCGCCGTCATAGCAGAACGGCTGAAGGATTCTATGTAACGAACGGAGCCTCCGTTTGTTACAGGTATAATAGATTTTTATGAGACGATAGCGCGATGACTGAACTTGAGTTTGAGAAATACTTCCACAGAAACTTTAAACGGACAAGCTCCCTCGTCTCCGGCCTCATCCTGATGGTGATGGACGCGCTCATCGTCCTGCTCTGCATCGGAATCGGCTTCTTCATCGTCAACCTCATCAACCACTCGCTCATAAACTTCCGTTCCTTCGTCACCTACTGGATCTACCTGCCTGCGATCATCGTCGTGTTCTACGCCGCCAGCCTCTATCCCGGCATACTGATTGCCCCGCAGGAGGAGATAAAGCGCTTCTCCCTCTGCACCTTCTTTGCCTTCCTGGGCATCGCGATAAGCATCAACGTGGAGACCGACGACCGCTGGCCCATCGCCGTCGCGCTGGTGCTCGGCTGGCCCTTCGCCACCTTCCTGCTGCCCATCGGCAGGGAGTTTTCCCGTTTCTTCTTTGGCAAGATAAAGCGCTGGGGCGTCCCTGCCGTGGTCTACTCCAAGGGCGAGAACGCGATATTCATCATAGACCGCCTGCTGAAGAACCCCAGCTTCGGCTACATCCCCTGCCTGATCATAACGGACTCCGCCGTCCACCGGATGGAGTACAAGGGAATCCCCATCTTCTTCCCGACCGAGAGCATCCGGCGGGTCATCGAGAAGCTGGACATACTGGTGGCGGTCGTCTGCGACTACGAGCGGGACCGGGAGTACATCCAGACCCACTACCGCTACGTGATACAGATTCCCAAGCAGCAGCTGTTCACCAACATGTCCCTGCACATGCGGGACTTCGGCGGCATACTGGGCTTCTCCTCCACCAACTACCTGACCAAGCACGGGGCGCTGCTCGCCAAGCGGGCCATCGACGTGGTCCTCTGTCTGGTGGCTTGTCCCTTCGTCCTCCTGCTCACGATCGTGATTTCCATCTGCATAAAGGCGACCTCCAAGGGGCCGGTCTTCTACGCGCATCGGAGGATCGGCAAGAACCACACGACCCTGCGCTGCTGGAAGTTCCGCTCCATGGTGGCGGACGCGGACAAGGAGCTGGAGCGGATCCTGGCGAGCGACCCCGTGCGGGCCGCCGAGTGGAAGAAGGAACGGAAGTTTGCCGACGACCCGCGTGTCACGGAGTTCGGGAAGTTCCTGCGCAAGACCAGCCTGGACGAGCTGCCGCAGATCTGGAACATCTTCGTGGGGGAGATGTCCTTTGTGGGGCCGCGCCCGGTGACGGAGCCTGAGCTGGAGAAATACGGCAAGTACTGCGACTACGTGCTTTCCGTCACGCCCGGCCTGAGCGGAATGTGGCAGATCTCAGGCAGGAGCGACACCGGCTACGAGGAGCGCATCACGCTCGATACCTATTACATACAGAACTGGTCCGTCTGGCTGGACCTCTGGATCCTGGTCAAGACGATCTGGGTCGTCATCCGTGGGGTGGGCGCGTATTGATGATACGGAAGGTCCTCTCCCTCATATCCCTCTGCCTGCTCCTTGTCGCTGCCGCTGCCGCAGAGGGGGAAGGCTTTCGGATTGCCAGCGTCACGCTCGATTCCAAGGGGAAGACGGACCCAAAGATGCTGCTCCGGCAGCTAGCTCCGGTGGACCGGGCGAAGGTCTTTGCTTCCAAGGAGGAACTGGAGGCATACCTGGACTTCATCCGCCAGCAGCTTGAGAACACCAGGCTCCTGGAGGACATAACGTACACGTATGATGTCCAGGGGGATGGCGGGGCGGACGACGGCAGGCAGCAGGGCAGGGGCCTGCTTGTGGACGCGGTCTACTCGTTCAAGGACAGCAAGTCCCTGATGATCGTTCCCTATCCCACCTACAGCTCGAACACCGGCCTGCAGGCCACGCTGATGGTGAAGGACCAGAACTTTTTGGGAAAGACCAATCCTTTCACCGCCTATGCGAACTGCTCCTTTGGAACGGAGGAGGAGCCAGACAATTTCTCCAAGATTACTCCGGGCTTTGGCCTGGGCTACGACTTTCCTTTCAGCGTGGGGCCGGTGCAGGCTTCCTGGCGGAACGCCGTCAGCTTCGCCTGGACAATCGGGAACTCCATGCCGGAGTTCAACGCGCTGACCGGTCCCTACCTGGCCATACCTGTCGGTTCCCAGGAGCTGGATTTCTCCTTCTTCCAGGCCGCGGTGCGGAACAGGGACTTTGAACGCTACGATGACGAGCTGTATTTCAAGGAGCTTGCGCGGATTTCCATGCCCCTGACGGTGGCAAAGATAGGCACGGCGACGCCCCTCGTGTACCGGCCCTACGTGGAGGCCAGCTACAACTGGGACATGGACGGCATAGACGACAGCAACTACCGCCTGTCCGCGAGTCCCAAGCTTACGGTGGGGCAGAGCATCGGCGTGAACGCCGTGGACTGGAAGGGGAATTTCCGGAACGGATTCTCCTTTTCCACGACGCAGGCCATAAGCCGGAATTTCAACGAGCATGAGCTTACCCGGGGCCTGATTCCCTACATAGGGGCTGATCTGAAGCTTTTCAAGGCCTGGAAATATGCGGGGGTGTCGGCAAACCTCCAGTTCTTCACGATGTTCAACACGCGCAATGATGAGAGCTCGCTCATCAACATCGGTCCCCGGCTGAGGGGGGCGATGGACAAGCAGCCGTTCTCGACTCAGGACGGCTACAGCGGCGGCGGGGTCTACAACTTCGCGCTGGAGACCGACCAGGCGGTCATACTCAGCCTGGAGGCCCCCTTCCATCTCGTGACCACCAAATTCTCGGGCTTCCTGAGCGCGGTGAACGTGGAGATGCAGCTGTCGCCCTTCGTGGACGTGGCCCTGTTCAAGAACAGGGCGCGGAAGAACGGGGAGGCAATCGGCAAGATTTTCGACATCCATGAAGGCGTGTACTGCGCCGGAATAGAAGGTTTCCTGTACCCGACCAAGTTCAAGAGCTTTGTCCTGCATACGAGCGTGGGGTTTGACGTCGGCAGCTACCTCATAAAGGATTACAACGGAGACTGGCGGAAGCCCGAGAAGGGCTGGGAACTTTCCATCGGCTTTGGCCACCACTTCTAGACGCCCCGCCTTCGACAACGGTAGGATGCGCCTCTCCAGTCATAACGCACATCGCTACGCACCTGCTTGCGATGTGTGTA
>CAMJAJ010000140.1 GCA_946403565.1 uncultured Treponema sp.
CCGGACACGGAACTTGCCAGAATCTTCAGGAAGGAATCCAGGTAAAAATCCATCGACATGCCGAAGAGTTCCATAGATTGCCCCCTTTACCGCCTCTTCTTGCCGAAGAGCTTAAGACCACCCGCTCCGTAGCGGCTGCCCGCCTTGACCCATTCGACGGAGGTCCTTGCGTCGAACTTGGCCCCCGTGGACTCGAACGCGTCCAGATATGAGGCAAGCCACTTCCCCAGCTCCATGTCGCTGGAACTGAGCTCGTTCTCCATGCCGCTCCTGGCCAGCAGGATGTTGACGTATGATTTGTTCCCGAACTGGACGGCTATGTTCTCCGAAAAAATCTCGAACGCCGCTGCGGCAGCCGCGACCACCGGGGAGGATATGGAGGCCCCGCCGGAGCGCAGGGCAGGAGTCTTGAAGCTGTCCACCTGGTCGGGAGTCTCCTTGAACAGGAACACGAGCATCCCCGGCGTACCGGAGGAGTTCTTTTTCTCAAAGCGCGACAGGATCTCCAGGGCCAGGCATTGGAACGGGAGGATCAGCTCGTCACAGCCCCGCGTACATTCCGTGCTGGAAAGCGGGCGCTCCTGGGAGGCCAGCCACTCCGCGTCAAAATAGAGGACGGCCTCATCCATGCGTCCGAAGGTGGCCTCCGTGCTGAAGATAAGGGTACGGGAGGAAATGGGCGAGGTCTTGTGCCACTCCACCAGGGAGATGCCGGAGGCCTCGGTGATCATCATGCTCTTCCCGTCATCGCCGCCGTCATCTTCTTCCTGCTCGACCTCCGGCGCGGTTATGGAAATGCTTCTGCCGGACAGGGCGATGCCGTCGGCAAACTTGCTGCCGGCGGGCATCTCTTTTCCAGCGACAAGGACTGTTTTCGCCATGCCGTAAGTATAACACATTGTCGCGGACTTTGCAAACTCGGCCCTTGTTGATATAATGGGGATATATGAAAATCTGGATAAAGTACCTCATAGGCATACTGTTGGGCGCCGCACTCGCGTTCGTCCTGCCGGCAGGCTCAAAGGGCGCAAAGGACGCCCTGGACTGCATCGTGGAGTTCGTCATACGCTTTGGCCGCTACCCCCTCATTCCCCTGCTCTTCTTTTCGATTTCGACCGCCTGCTACAAGCTCCGCGACGATAAGATCATGATGAAGACAGGCCTGTGGACAGTCGCCACCATAGTCCTCTCCACCGCCCTGCTGGTCGCCCTGGCCCTGCTGACCGCGCTCGTCGTCAAGCTGCCACGGATTCCGATGACCATCGAAAGTTCAAGCGACATTCCCGGCATAGACCTGCAGGGGCTCCTCCGCCAGCTCTTCCCCTACAACGGGGTGCAGTCGCTCCTGGCCGACAGCTACCTCCTGCCCTGCTTCATCTTCGCCGGCCTGGTCGGATCCGGAGCGAACGACGACAAACATTCCTCAGCCCCTGCGGTCGCGGCGTTCAACTCCATCGCCAGGGTGGCCTACATCGTGATGAGCTTCTTCACCGAGCTGCTCGCCATCGGGATGATAGCCCTGTCCTGCCACTGGACGATCGGATTCATCGCACTCAAGAAGACCGGACTGTACACGGAGCTGTTCGCCCTCCTGCTGGCCCTCCTGGCGGCAGTGGCATTCGCCATCTATCCGCTCATACTCCGCCTCCTCTGCGGCGAGCGGCACCCCTACCGCGTCATATACGCCTCGGCGGCCCCCATAATGGCGGCCCTCATCTCTGGCGAATCAAACATGACCCTGCCCCTGCTCATCAGGCACGGCAACGAAAGCCTTGGCATACGGCACAGGGTCAACGGAGTAACCTACCCCCTCTTCTCCATCTTTGCCCGGGGAGGGGCCGCGCTGGTGACGTCGGTGTGCTTCATCGTGATCCTGCGCTCCTACTCCATGCTGGAGATAAAGATGTCGACCGTGGTCTGGATAGGCTTCCACTCCTTCCTGCTCTCATTCCTGCTGGGGGAACATCCCGTGGGCGGAGCATTCCTCCTGCTCACCGTCCTCTGCATCAAATACGGCGGAGGCTACGAGGCGGGCTACCTGCTGCTGAGGGAGGCAGCCCCCGTCCTAGGCTGTTTCGCAGCCGCCTTCGACGCGCTGACCGCAATGACGGGAAGCTACATCGTGGCCGAGAAGACCGACAGCATAGAGCCGCAGGAACTGAAGAAGTTTATCTAAGGGAAAGGTCTTCCGACGCGTAGATGCCGCCGTCGGCAAATATGAACACGCAGCTGACGGACGGAAAGGCGCGGACGAAGGCTTCCATCCCCATTATGAAGGCAGACGTGCTCATGGCGTCCGCCTCCATGGACGATGGCGACACGATCGTCGCCGAGGCGACCTCCCCTTCACTGGGAAAGCCCGTCTTTGGGTCTATGATATGGTGGTAGCGCCTGCCGCCGCTGATGAAAAAGCGCTCGTATGCCCCGCTCGTGACGACCGACCGGCCCCCGGCGAGCGGCAGCACGGCAGCGACGGTGCTTCCGCCATCGGCAGGGTTCTTTATGCCGACATTCCAGGCGCTGCCGTCCTTCTTGCTTCCGAACAGGTAGACGTTGCCCCCCAGGTCCACTATGGCCCGTCTGGATTTCCGCTCCCGCAGGATACGCGCCAGCTCATCGGCGGCGTAGCCTTTTGCGATTCCCCCCAGGTCCAGGGCCATCCCCTCGTCCTCCAGAAAAACAGAGCGGTCGGCCGCATCAAGCGAGACCTTCCGCCAGTCCACGAGGGCAAGGGCCGCATCCAGCTCCGCCTGCGAAGGAACCTTCTCATGGTCGGTCCCTATGCCCCAGAGCGTCACGAGGGGGCCCACCGTCGGGTCAAACGAACCGCCGCTTTTCCGTGCGAAATCGAGCGCGGCCTCCAGGACAAAGAACACCTCCGGGCTTACGACGACACGGGCCTTTCCCGCGGCGGCGTTCACCCGGGACACGTCGGACTCCGGCCGGTTTACGGAGAACAGGCTGTCTATCTCCTCCAGGCGGCCCCCAATCGCGGTGCGGAGCCTTTCATCGCCGTCCCCCAGCGCGTTCACCGAGCAGACCGTTCCAAGCAGGTTCCAGGTCCACAGCTGGCTGGATTCCCTCCTGGAGCAGGAGGAAAAAAGCAGGCACAGCGAAAGGAGAACGGCGCAGAAAGGACGGGAGCTTCGCACGGCAGCTACCTTCGGGCTACAGGGAGGAAAGGAGCTGCTTGACCTCCGAACTCCTGTAGTCGGGGTTCTTCCGCTGCAGGTAGTCCAGATAGTCCTTGGCGGCATTGGTGTCCTTGAGTGTTATGCAGACCTTGGCAAGCTCGTAATAGGCATCCCAGTTCTCCTTGTCCGCCTTTATCACGTCCTCGTAGGTGGACCGCGCGCTGTCGTACTTCCCGGCCGAGGCGTATGCCTTTGCCAGGTTCTCACGGACGGTATTGTCCTTCGGGCTCACCCTGAGCGCGCCCTGGTAGTACTTCACGGCGTTGTCGTAGTCCGCCTTCTGGCGGTAGGCGTTGCCCAGGTTGTTGTTTACCTCGAAATTGCCGCTTTCAAGCGAATAGGCCCGCTGCAGGATGGTCAGGGCGGTGTCCACGTCCCCCGTCTCCAGGCAGAGCGCGCCCATGTTCGTCAGGGCCTTCACGTTCTTCTGGTCAACGTCCAGCACCTCCTTGTAGAGGGACAGCGCCTTGGACTTGTCGCCGGACTCCTCGCACATCAGCGCGTAGTTGTAGGTTATGTTGGTCTGCACCTGCTGGACGGCGTTGGTCCTGTTGTCATACGCCTGCTTTGCATAGGAAAGCGCGCTATCCCGCTTGCCCTGCGCGTACATGACGGTGGACAGGTTGTAGTAGGTGACGGGGTCCTTCTTGTTCGGGTCCATATAGGCCAGGGCCTTCTTGAAGCTTTCCTCGGCGGCGGTGTAGTTGCCCGCGGACGAATACGCAGAGCCCAGCTCCTGGTAGTTCTGCGAGGAGGAGGGATTGATGCGTATGGCCTGCTTGAACAGGTCGGTAGCACCATTGTAGTCCCCCTGCCGGGAAAGGATCCTCGCCGCAGCAAGGTAGGCCCGCTCGTAGCCGGTGTCGATCTGGAAGGCCCTGCGGTAGGCGGCAAGCGCCTGCTGGGTACGGTTCAGCCGCTCGTTTACGAAGCCCAGATTGTACTGCGCGGCGGCGAACGACGGATTGTACTTGATGGCGGACGAGAACGAGGAGCTCGCCGCCTCGTACTTCTTCTGCTGGGCCTGGGCACGTCCCAGCTGGTAGTAGTAGTTGGGATTGTTCGGGTCGCCCGCGATGGCCTTCTTGAGCTCGGCCTCGGCGACGGCCCAGTTGTTGGAGTCAAAGGCATTCATGGCCTTGATGTAGTGCGCCTCCGGATTCGACGAGTCCTTTGCCAACGATTCGTCGGCATAGCCCAGGGCCTGCTGCATCAGCTTTTTCTTCTGGGCCGGGTCCTGGGTGTTCTGGGAGGCGTCATACATGGCGGAGCTCATCTCGCCCATCTTGTCGGCATAGAACGCCTTGTCATTCGCCGGAAGCATGGACTTGGCCTTTGCAAAGTGCTTGAGGGCCTCGTCCACGTCGCCTGAATTGAGGGCGGCCTTGCCCTTGGCTATCTCGTCGTTCACGTCCTTTATGAGCTTGGCGGCGGCCGCGCTTTCGGCGGCCTTCCTGGCCTCCTCCTCCTTGCGCTTCTTCTCCTCCGCCGCCCGCTGCTTGGCCTCAGCCTCCTGCCGCTGCTTCTCCTCAGCCTCGGCCGCCCGACGGGCCTCCTCGGCCTCCTTCTGGGCGCGGACAAGGTCGTTCATGGCCTGGACGTTCTTACGGTTCTCCTCGGTCTGCTTGGCAAGCTGGTCCTTGAGTGCCTGCGTGCTCTTG
>CAMJAJ010000141.1 GCA_946403565.1 uncultured Treponema sp.
TGCAAGTTCTGCCACAACCCGGACACCTGGGACATGACCAAGGGCGAGAAGCGGACAGCGGACAGCCTCATCGAGGAGGCGCTGGACTGCCGGAGCTACTGGGGCAAGCATGGCGGCATCACCGTCAGTGGCGGGGAACCGCTTGCGCAGATTGACTTCCTGACCGAGCTCTTCACCAAGGCCAAGGAGCAGGACATCAACACCTGCATAGACACGTCGGGCGGCCCCTTCACCAAGGAAGGCCCCTGGTTCGACAAGTTCCGCCAGCTGATGGACGTGACCGACCTGCTCCTCATGGACATCAAGCACATAGACGATGCCGAGCACCTGGAGCTGACCGGACGGCACAACGGCAACATCATCGAGATGTTCCGCTACCTCGACGAAATCAAAAAGCCCATCTGGATCCGCCACGTGCTGGTTCCCGGCATATCCGACAAGGACGAATATCTGGAGCGGACCTCGGACTTCATCAAGACCCTGGGCAATGTGGAACGGGTGGAGATCCTGCCCTACCACACGCTCGGAATCGCCAAGTACGAGAAGCTGGGAATCGAATACCCCCTCAAGGGTGTGGACTCGCCGACTGCTGAGCGCGTGGAGAACGCCAAGCGCCTCCTCCATGTGGAGGACTACACCGGCTGGAAAAAGACGCTGGAGTAGCCGCGGGGCAGCGGCGGGCAGATTCCGCCCGTCGTGGCAACGTCACCCCTCGCGGATGCGGAAGAGGCTTCCGTCCGCCTGGATGATCTCTTCCTGCACGAGCTTGTTCGCGGCCGCCTCAATGCGGGCAAGCTCGATTCCTTCTGATTCTGCAATCGCCTTGAGACGGGCGGCCTTGTGCCGGGTGAGCTGGCGCAGGATGGCCCCGCGGGCCTGTCGGAATGAGCCTTCAAAGCGGGACTGCCTCGTATACTGGCGGGACTTACGGGAGGGGTTCCCGACGGTCCGTTTCAGTTCCGCCCCCAGGTCCATCAATGCGTAATACCACTCCCGGGGATTCTGCCTGTCGAGCGTCTGTTCAACAAGCGGGAGGATCTCTTTGTCGTCAACCCTTCCGGCCGAATCAGAAAAGAAGCTGTGGATGAAGACCGCGCGGATGTTTGTTTCCACGAACACGGCAGGCTGGTTAAAGGCAAACGCGCAGACCGCTCCCGCCGTATAGGGGCCTATCCCCGGGAGCGTCCGCAGCTCGGCCTCCGTCCGGGGAAAGACGCCTCCGCAGCGGGACTGGACTTCCCTGCATGCCTTCTGGAGGTATATGGCCCGGCGGTTGTAGCCCAGGCCGTTCCACAGGGCAAGCAGGTCCGGAAGCGGTGCCGCCGCAAGGGAGGCCAGGTCGGGGAAGCGTTCAAGCCAGGCCCCGTACTTGGGAATGACGCGGGCGACCTGCGTCTGCTGGAGCATAAGCTCGGAAAGCAGGACCCGATAGGGATCGTCCGTATGCCGCCAGGGAAGCTTCCTGCCATGCTCGCGGTAAAAGTCCCACACTTCCCGCCGGAAGTCGGCAATCTGCCCTTCGCTCAAGGACGGCACTGCGGATTCGCCCGCCTGACGTTTCGGCCCGCCTGTCTCCGCCGCAGAATTGTCAGCCCCTGCCGCACGCTTTCTTGCCATCACTTGCAGACGAAGCCCGTGGCGTTGTAGGAGCTGTATTCCAACTCCCCCTTGCCGTCCAGACTCCGGTAGAGGTGGCAGGACGTGAGGTATATGTCGTAGCCCTGCTTGCTGCACAGGAAGAGGGGGGTATTGCCGGTCTCGCTGTTGTCGTCGCTTCCCTTGTCATACTCCTTCAGGCGGGAGTCAAGTTCCTCCGTGATGTCGAGCGTCCCGCCGCCGGGCAGGGAGATTACGGGATGCACATCGGGCTTCGTCGAATGTTCCCCCTTGGAAGTCAGGTCGTTGCGGTTGTACCAGTCGCTTATGTCAAAGGCGAACAGCTCCGTGTAGGGCGAAACGTCCAGCACTGCGGGCGAGGCATCCGTGTCCATGCCAAAGCTGTAACCGTAGTTCACGTCGGCATCCTCGTCCTTGAAGTAGTTGTGCGACCACTCAAAGCCGAAGAGCTTCTGGAAGTGGCTCGTCCTGTCCTCGTCTTTGAGCCGCTCCGTCCACCATGACGGGGCCTTGTCCCCCAGCTCCATATCCTCCAGCTTGTCGTAGGCGGAGACGATGGCGGCCTTCTCGTCAAGCGAAAGGCTGTCCTGCCTGTCGGGGGTAATCTTGCCGTCCGCATACAGGCCGTGGGCCGTGAAGACGCGCACGATTCTTCCGCACTGGCTGCGCAGGGTGACGGAGATGACGTTGAACGGCCCCCAGGTCGCAATCAGGAGGAATGCCGCGAGGACAAGGTAGCTCACCTTCATGAAGCGTCCGCGCTTGACGAAGGGCAGCAGGCAGAAGATGACGCTCACGATGATGTAGTACAGGCTGGCGACCCGGCTTTCCGTAAAGCCGTATGCGTTCACGCGGATTGCATATGCGATGACCTGGAGGGGTATGAGCGGCAGAAAGAGCAGGTTGCCCCACTTCTTGAAGAACTTCACCTTGTCTTCCAGGCTCACGTAGAAGATGAAGAAGAGGGCGGTCGCGATGGAAACGAAGGGGTTTATCTGCCCGACCGGCATGCTGCGCGTCACCAGGCACTTGAGCAGGTAGAAGTACAGGACCGCCAGCAGCACGAGGGTGACGGGGAAGAGCACATAGGACATGATGACCGTGAAGGGCTTGGGGATGCGTATCTCTTTTTCCTCGCGGGCCGTATACGCGATGAACACGTTCACGCCGAACACCATATAGGTAAAGCAGACCACCGCCAGGTAGGGCGTGGACGAGTCGAACTTGTAGATGAGCTGCTGGAATGCGACGACGACCAGCATGAGCCCGGACATGAGGCAGGATGAGGCGATTCCGGCGATTACGAGCGCGACGATGATGTTGGGGGCTACCTGCGTTTCCTTCTGGATGAAGTGTAGCAGGAATATGGAGGCTGCGACCATCGCGAATACAAGGCCCAGGTAGCGCATCCATATCACGGCCGCGTCAAAGTCCCTGAACAGGAAGAACACGAGCACGCAGAGGGGTATGCTCAGCGCCTGCAGCACAAGGGAGGCGAGCGAGCAGTTCCGCTTTCCGAGTTCCCTCTGGAAAGGTGAGAGCTGCCTCTTTCCGTCGTAGGACTTTGCCAGGCAGATGCAGAGCATGCCCGCCAGGAATGCGAACACGGCGACGAATATGGAGGCCACGCACCAGCGGCCGCACAGCTTCACGAACGCCTTGGAGGCGTCGCGCAGTGCCTCCACCTGGTGGGAGTCACCACCGAACGTCTCGCGGGCCTCGTCAATCCGCTTGTCCCAGACCTCGTTGCCCGCGCTGGAAAGCACCGCGAACACGGCTGCGGCGAAGCTCCACACGAGCGTCCCCGGAAAGTTCCTCACCGACTTCTTGAGCGCGGCGATTAGTTCCTTCAGTATGTTCATTTCCTTCATTTCTCCTTATTTCAGAATCGTTATCTCAACGCGGCGGTTGGCAGCCCTGCCTTCCTCCGTGGAGTTGTCGGCGACAGGACGCGAGGCCCCCTGTCCCCTGCAGATGAACTGTTCCGCATTCACGCCGCGCTTGACCAGGGTTTCCGCGACGGCGCGGGCACGTTCCAGCGACAGGCGTCTCTCGCCGTCGGGATTTCCCGTGTCGGCGGTATGGCCTTCCACCAGATACTGCGAGTCGGGCGCGGCCTTGAGCATGCGGGCTATCTTGTCCAGGCGCTCCTCCTGGCCCGGAAGCAGTTCCGCGCTGTCGCTCTTGAACTGGAGGTTGCGCATGATGAGCTTCACGCCGTCCGCCCCCTCCACGACCGAGGTGTCCTTGTCCGCGTTTTTGCCAGCGGAGCCGTTTCCCGGGCGGGTGGATGAGGCGGTCCCTGTGCTGCTTCCGCTTCCCACAGAGCCGCTTCCCGCTGCTGCAATGACCGCGCCACTGCTGTAGGCCGGGGGGTATCTGGTAAAGAGCGAAATCGTGCCTTTCAGGCGGACGGTCTGCCCGCCTTCATATACGAATGTCTCATCAACCGTGTCGCGGATGACGAGGGCGTTGCCGAGCTTCTTACTGATTATGACCGTCGCGTTGTGGCTGCCGTCGGCCTTCTGCATCGCGGGGTCACCGTCCGGGTCGATATATGAAATGCCGTAGCGGGTGGCCCAGCGTGCGGAAAGGACATACACGTCCTCGCCGTTATACACGTCGTCACGGACGTAGGTGTATTCCACAAGGATCGGCATGCGGGTGACGGTTCCATTGTTCAACGGGTCAACGGCGCGTTCCGCCTGCGCCACCCATTTGTCGCCGGGCCGTATCTGTGACTTGGTGTAGGCGGGGAAGCTGCGGAAGGAGGGGTATCCGTTGTCCTCCAGCATGACGAGCTTCCCGTCCTCCGTGATCTTGAAGGAGGAGTCTATGGCGGTGTGGATTCCCTCACGAACCCGCCTGCGGTCGTGCTTGGTCTCTTCCACCACGTAGAAACTGCCCTCGTACAGGCGAGAACCGTCCGGATCGTCCCGTTCGGCCCCCCGGTCGGCGACGTATGACTGCACCTCCCGGCTGAGCAGGCCCGTGTACCGGCCGTCATCATAGCGGAGCAGGTCGGTCCGCTCCACGAGGATGTAGCTCCTGCCGCCCCGGTAAGCAAGGCTTGCGGCCTCATCCGCCCGGGCCCTGGTACAGGTCCCGGCAGCCATGAGGAAGGTTATAATAGAAAGAAAAGCAGCATGCCCCTTCATGCCCCTTTAAACCCCTCTGGCCGGAAAAGGTTATAAACGGCCGGAGAACGCGTGAAGGCCTGCGATTTGCGGCGGC
>CAMJAJ010000142.1 GCA_946403565.1 uncultured Treponema sp.
AGGCGGGCAGCAGCCTTGCTTTCATAGAGGTCCGCTGCGCCATAGGAGCCAGGGACGACCTGGGCCGCCCCACCAGCAGCCCGCTCGAAAACAAGGCGGACTTCATGGGCTACCTGGCCGGCCTGTAGGCCGCGGCCGCTATTTGATGGTGATGTCGCCGCCGAAGTACTTTTGCGAGATGCGGCTGATTTCCCCGTCCAGAAGCATCTCCTGCAGGGCCTGGTTGACGGCGGCGATGAGACCATCGCTGTCGTCCGCCTTCCGCACGACGGCGGCAATCCGCATGACGTCTGGCGAAAGGGCCGCTATCTTTATGCGCGCGTCGGGGTTCCCCTTCATATACTCATAGAAACTTGCGTCCGCGTTCAGCGTCGCGTCTATCTTTCCCTGCGTCAACAGCTGTATGGTCCCCTCGAACGACTCTATCGACCGGACCTTCGCCCCGTAGCTTTCGGCAATCTTTGCATAGTTGCTGCCGGGAGAGTTTGCCGTGATCATGTCCTTCAGGTCCTCGAAGCCGTTTATATCCCTTGATGACTGGAGGGTTATGATGGCGGTGCGCACGTAGCCGTACGGAATGGAAAAGCCGTATTTTTCCAGCCGCGCATCGGTGACCGCGATGCCGTTGAACGCTATGTCAAAGCTGCCGGAGTCCACCCCCGTAAAGATTCCATCCCACTCAGTCTCAACGAATTCCGCGGTCACGCCGAGCCTCCTGGCGACCCTCTGGGCCACCTCTATGTCGAACCCGGCGAGCTTCCCCTTCTCATCATGGTAGGTCCACGGGGCCCAGGTTCCCTCCGTCGCAATCACGAGCCGCCCCTGCTCCTTCACGCGGACAAGCAGGTCCCCGCCAGCGGCCGCCGGGGAGCCCTGCCTCCTGCCGCACGAAGTTCCGCAGGCCAGGAGGAGCAGCACGAGAAGCGATATGACCAAATGCCGTAGACAGCCTTTCACAACGTCCTCCTAGTTCTTGCGCCGGACGACGAATTCGAGCTTGGGCTGGGACTTCCGCGCCTCGTCCCGCCTGCTGTACTTCTGCTGCAGCTCATCCTGCACGCTGACGGCCTGCTCGCCCTGGGCCGGCCTGGCGGCCTTCCAGGAGCCGCCCTTCTGCAGACAGTGCCGATGCGTGTTGTCCTGGAAGTAGAGCTGCAGCTCCTCCTTGACGGTCTTGAACGCCTCCTTGTCCAGGATGGGGAACATAAGCTCGATCCGTTTGTCCAGGTTCCTCACCATCCAGTCCGCGCTGCTCAGGTACAGCTCCTCGCTCCCCCCGTTCCTGAAGTAGAAGACGCGGGAATGTTCCAGATAGCGGCCCACGACGCTGGAGACCTCTATGTTCTCGCTCATCCCCTTCACGCCGGGAATGAGCGTGCAGATGCCGCGGATGTTCAGCAGGACGCGGACACCCGCCGCGCTCGCCTTGTACAGCTCTTCGATTATCTCGTCGTGGCAGAGGCTGTTCATCTTGGCCATGATGAGGCCGGGGTTGTCCGGGCTGCTCCAGCTGATTTCCCGCTCTATCATCTCTATCAGGCGGCTCTTGATGTTGACCGGGGCCATGGACAGGGAGTGCATGGACTGCACGATGCTGTAGCCGGAGACCACGTTGAAGAAGAGTGTCGCGTCCAGCGCGATGTCGCTGTTGCTCGTAAAGATCGAGAAGTCCTGGTACAGGCGGGCAGTCTTGGGATTGTAGTTGCCGGTACTCAGATGGACGTAGCGGCGGATTCCGTCGCTCTCCCTGCGGATGACCAGGCAGATCTTCGCATGCAACTTCAGGTTCACCATGCCGTATATGACGGTCGCGCCCGCGTCCTCCAGCTCCTGAGCCCAGGAGATGTTCCGCTGCTCGTCAAAGCGCGCCTTGAGCTCCACGAACACCGTGACCGACTTGCCGTTCACCGAGGCCCGCTTGAGGGCCTGCACGATGGGGGAGTTGCTGCCCGTCCGGTAGAGGGTCATCTTGATGGCCAGGACCTCCCCGTCCACGGACGCATCCTGAATGAACTTCACGACCGGGTCGTAGCTCTCGTAGGGGACGTTGAGCAGTATGTCCCGCTGGCGGAGCGTGTTCCAGTAGCTGCCGGACTCGGGAAGTTCCGCCGGATAGAAATGCGGCCATTCGGGATAGGACAGGCGGGCAGCGTCATCAACACCGGCAAGCTCCATCAGGGAACCGGGGTCCATTATGCCGTCCACGCAGTAGATGTCGCCGTCCTCCAGGGCCAGCTTTTCCTGCAGCATCGAAAGGAGCCGCCTGCTGCCGCAATTGCACCAGAGGCAGACGGGGAAGGAGGACTGCCGCTTGACCAGCACCTGCTTCATGGCCTGGATGAACTGGTCACCGGCCTCCTCGTCCACGGCAAAGTCTGCATCGCGGGCCAGGTTGAAGACCATGGACTCCTTGACGGTGTATCCGGGGAACAGCTCCCGTCCGAACAGGGTCACGATGTCGTCCAGCAGGGAAAAACGCCGGATGCCGTCCTCGGAAGGCAGGTAGAACAGGCGGGGCAGGCTGGAGGGGATGGGGACGAGCGCGAGCAGGTTGGAGTCGGACTTGGGCAGCAGGCCCGTCTCCATGCGGTGCACGCCCGGCATCTTGTCCAGGAGGAAGGCAACGTGCATCTGCATGCCGGCGATGTGGGGAAATTCGTCCAGGTCGGTGCGGAGCGGGGTGAGCAGGGGGAACACGTCATGGCGGAAATAGCCCTCCGCATAGTTCTTCTGGGCGGCGGAAAAATCCTTGGGACGGACGTAGACCAGCCCTTCCTTTGCCAGAGAAGGCAGGATGTCGTCCATGAGGCAGCGGTATTGGGCGTCAACAAGCTCGTGGCTCCGCTTGGAAATCTTCGCCAGGGCCTCCTTGGCCGTAAGCCCGCTGGAATCCACCTGCCTGGGATTGACCCGCGCCTCCCGCTTGAGCGAGGCGACGCGCACCTGAAAGAACTCCCCGAAGTTGCTGGAGACAATCCCCAGGAAATTCAGACGCTCAAGCAGCGGCGTGTCCTTCCTGAGGGCCTCGCTCAGGACGCGGGCGTTGAACTCAAGCCAGCTCAGCTCCCGGTTGAAATACCGGACCTTACTCTTTGATTCCGCCATAGTTCCTCCCCTCCCCTAGACCAAAACGACCTTGTATCCGAAGACGTCCTCAAAGAGGTCCGACTTCTCCTGCAGGGCCAGCCGCTCCAGCCCCATGTGCTCGTGTCCCCGTATCCGGAAGGTGATGCTGTCCTTGGAGAAGGAGATATTGAAGTCATGGAAGCGCTGCCTGTGGCTACGGTCGAATGAGTCAGCCACCCGCAGTATGGCGCACAGCTTCAGGATGGTCAGACGGCTCGCGCGGGGCAGCAGCTTCACCTCCGCCTCGTTCTGCGGGGACGCCTTCCCCTTGTGATAGAGGGTTATCAGGGCGACCAGATTTATCTCCTCCGCGCTCAACCCGAAGATCTCGCTGTGCTTGACGATATAGTAGGAGTGCAGGTTGTGGTCCTCCGCCCGGATGAACATCCCGATGTCGTGCAGCAGGGCCGACACCTCCAGCAGCATCCTGGCGTGGGAGTCCAGCCCCAGCTCGCCCTCCATCGCATCAAAGAGCCGGCAGCTCACCGTGCGGACGTACTCGGCATGCCGCTCATCCCCCTTGTACTTGCGCAGCAGGGTCCGGGCGCTGGCGACGATCTGCTCGGAGAACTCCCCCCGCAGTTCCCTGTCCTCTCCTTCGGAACCGGAGATAAGCGCGCCTTCCCGGATGGAGGTCTCGGGGACGACGACCGTCTTGACGTTGGTGAGGGAGAGGAACTGCCGGTAGGTCAAAAGCGAAATGCGGAAGGTCTTGGCCTCGTTGTAGCTCATCTTGAAGCGGGCCACGCACTCCTCCTCGGAATAGTGCACAATCTCGTCCACGAACGCGTCAAAGCTGTCCCGGTCTATCTCCCAGAGGAAGGTGGACACGGAATGTCCCGCGAATATCGAGGCGATCTGCATGTCCTTTCCCAGCGCAATGAACTGCTGCACCTTGTCCAGGTTCATCTCGGCGTTCAGCGTGGCCCGGGTGTTGTTGATGAACTCGGTGACGAAGCGGATGGCGTCGTCGGTGTTCCCGGTCATCGAATGAATCTGCTGGCCGATTATCACCGTGCCCAGCCGGAAGGAATGCGCCCCGACCATGCTGCCCTTCTCCATCAGCATCATCTCGGTCGCACCGCCGGAAACGTCCAGTATGATGGAGTTGCTCTGCCGCATCGAAAAGCTCTCCTCCTTGAGGCATTCGGTCACGGCTATGTACATCAGGCGGTTCTCCTCAATGCCGTCTATGACGCGGACGGTAAAGCCGGTCTTTATCTTTATCCGGTCCACGAAGGGGTCGCGGTTCAGGGCCTCGCGCACCGCGGAAGTCCCCAGGACCAGGGTCTCCTCCCTGGTGAGTCCCCAGGCCGAAAGCTGCTCGCCAAAGCGGTTCAAGATCCGCTGGGCGTTGAGCAGGGTGTCGCGGCTGATGTAGCGGGAAGTGAACACGTCCCGACCGATGTTCGCAGGGAACTCGGACCTGTCGAGGATGTTTCGCTTCTTGTCATCCGTGGTCTCGGCGACGAGCATCCTGATGCCCGTGGAACCGATCTCGATGACCGCCCGTATGCTTCCCATGTGCTACTTGCTCCCCTTGCTGCATTCCGTGCAGCCCGTGACGACGACGTGCTTCTTGCCGTCATCGTAATTGAACAGGCGGGCTATGAGGTGCCCCTCCTTGAGCGGGACCTCCTTGCCGCAGACCGGACACTTCCGCTTGAGCCCCGGCTCCGGTTTGGGAAAGCAGTGGGGGCAGCCGTCTATCGTGCAGAGCTGGTC
>CAMJAJ010000143.1 GCA_946403565.1 uncultured Treponema sp.
TACAGGGTCGTGATAAGTGCCGTAGCCATGTTAGGTCCGAGGGCGCTCTTGTCCTCGAGGTTCTGCAACATTCCGATAAGTCCGATAACCGTACCCATCATTCCGAATCCCGGTCCGAATCCTGCCCACTGGGTGACCAGGTTGACGTATTTCATATGGCGGGCCTCGGTCTGGGCCATCTCGCTCTCAAGGATGGCGCGGATGACGTTTCCATCGGAACCGTCAACCATCAGGCGCAGGCCTTCCTTCAGGAAGGGGTCGTCCAGGTCGTCCAGTCCCTCTTCCAGGGCCAGGATTCCCTCGCGGCGGGCCTTCTCACTGAGCGAGACCATGTTCTCGACTATCGCAGCCTCACCAAAGTCGTAGACCTTGAAGGTACGTCCGATTATCTTGAACAGCTGCAGGATGTCCGACATAGGGGCACAAATCCACAGGGAGAAGTACGATCCTCCGACCGTAACGAAAACCGAAGGCAAATCCAGAATATTTCCGATACCGGCTATACCGCTCGGTCCGGTCATAACTCCGAGCACGATGGCCATCGCACCGCCAAACAAACCGATTATTGTTGCTATATCCATAAAAAGAAGGAGCCTCCCACTATTCCGTTTTTTCTATTGTCGGTAGATTCTTCTAATACTTTTAAACGAAAGTTATAACCAAGGCTATAATTCTTGGTTTATACCAATCTTGCGCCGGTAGGCGACAATCCGCTCGATGACCTCTTCGGGGCTTTCCCTGACCACGACCTTCTTGCCCGTCAGCATGGTGAGCGTCAGGTCCGGCGTCTGCTCCATGTACTCTACCTGGTGCGGATTTATCCAGTATTTCTTCCCGTCCAAGCGCGTGACTTCTATCATAGTACTATATAATGAACCATAAATCGACCGCCGTCAAGAGCTTTCCACCGAACTTTCGGTTGAATTGGTCAAAATGGCCAAAATCAGATGAAGGACTTTATCTCCCGGCAGATCTTCAGGCCGTATTCTTCCATACTAAAGGCGAATCCGGAGGCCGCCCACTGCATCACCTGGCCGATGAACTCGCACTTGAGGATCTCGACCACGGCCTCCCGCTGCACGGGGGAAAGCCGCTGCTCCCCTCCGATTATCCCCACGAGCCAGGCGGCGACCTTGCCGCAGAAGTTCCCCAGGTAGCCCATGTAGCGGTCCCTCCGGGGGGAGCTGAACACCCCGGCGACAAGCAGGCGGTTCTCCTCCAGGCTGGCATAGAAGCTCTCCAGGGCGTCCGAGAGGGGCAGGCCCTCCGCCACCCGGCCGAACAGGCCCTCCGCCCGCTCCTGGAAGACGGCCTCCAGCAGGGAGGGGATGTCCCGGTAATGATAATAGAAGGTATTGCGGTTCACGCCGCTTTTGGCCGCTATGTCGTTCACCGTCACCTTCTCCAGCCCCTTCTCCTCGATGAGGCTCAGGAAGGCCCGCTCTATTTCCCGCCTGGTCAAGTTCTCCATGCGACCAGTATAGCACAGGCGATTCTGTTAGTCAAATCGAATAAAATGCCCAAATTTCAGACAGATTGCTCCTTACGCCTATTCCCTCGCAGGCGATAAATCGCTACGCTCTTACAAAGAGGAACACGTATGAGACCAGTAAAGATTCTGACCGACTCCTGCTCCGACATGAGCCGCGACCTGAGGGAAAAGTACGACATCGACTATGCCAGGATGAAGACCGTCTATGACGGGAAAGAGCAGTGGGCAAGCCTTGACTTTGAATACTACACGCCCAAGCAGCTGTACGACATCATGCGGCAGGGCAACAGGGTGCTCACCACCCAGGTCCCGCCGGACGAGTTCACGAGGATCTTCACCGAATACCTGGACAAGGGCTTCGACATCGTGTACGTCGGCTGCTCGCTCAAGCAGTCCGGCTCCGTCAACACGGGCGCGGTCGTCGCCAGGACCCTGCTGGAGACCCGGCCCGACGCGAACATATTCTGCGTGGACTCCATGAACGCCTGCATGGGCGAAGGGCTCCTCGCCATAAAGGGAGCCGCCTACCGCGACCAGGGGCTGGGCGCGAAGGAGATATACGACCGGCTCGTCGCGGAGCGCAAGTGCATACAGGAGTACGTGACCGTGCACTCGCTGGACAGCCTGAAGCGGGCTGGAAGGGTCAAGGCCTCGGCCGCCTTCTTCGGAAACCTGCTCGGGGTCAAGCCCATCCTCATCGCGGACGCAAAGGGCGAACAGGTCGCCGTCAAGAAGGTCAAGGGCAGGTTGAACTCCTTCCATGAGATCGTCAGCATGCTCAAGGAATCCATCACCGATGCGGCGAACCGGACCGTCTACCTCTGCCACGCGGACTGCGAGCAGGAGGAGGTGGACACCCTGACCAAACTCCTCAAGGACGAGATAGGCTGCAAGGACGTGCACGTCAGCTACATCGGGCCGATTATCGGCGCCTCGATCGGCCCCGACGCCATAGGCATCTGGGCGGAAGGAAAAGAAATCACGCTTGAAGGATGAAGCTGAAAATGGCCAGCAGCGTGCTTGACGGAAAAGACCTCATCAAATTCATTACGGCAGGGGCGGCGAACCTGAGGGAACACGCCCAGATAGTCAACGAGCTCAACGTGTTCCCCATTCCCGACGGGGACACGGGCGAGAACATGAGCCTGACAATCGAAGGCGGCATCGGGGCGTTTGACGGCTCCGGCGAAGGCTCCATCGGAGAGGCCTCGTCCAAGATAGCCTCGGGCATGCTGATGAACGCCCGGGGCAACTCGGGCGTCATCCTGTCGCAGCTCTTCGCGGGCATCGCAGACGGGCTCAAGGACAAGAAGACCGCCAGCGTCATCGACCTGGCGAACGCGCTCAGGATGGGTGTGGACAGGGCCTACAAAGCCGTCGTGAACCCCACGGAGGGAACCATCCTGACCGTCGCACGGGAGACGAGCGAGTTCGTCTCATCCCGCATCAACGAGGACAGCGGCACGGAGACCCTGATGAACGACATGCTCAAGGAGATGCGGGACTCCCTGGACCGCACCCCGGAGCTGCTTTCCGTGCTCAAGGAGGCCGGGGTCGTGGATTCCGGCGGGGCGGGCCTCTACTACATCGTCGAAGGCATCTACCGGACCCTCAGGGGCGAGGACGTGGCGGGCAGCCCCTACAGCTCCGTCCCCGCGCAGAAACGCCTGGACTTCAGCAAGTTCACGGAGTTCGACGTGATGAAGTACGGCTACTGCACGGAGTTCCTGCTCCGCCTGCAGACCTCCAAGATAGAGCTTTCCAGCTTCAAGATCGACCACCTGATCGGCTTCCTGAACACGATCGGGGACTCCATCGTGGCCTTCCAGAACGGCACCATCGTCAAGGTGCACGTCCACACGATGACGCCTGGAATCGTCCTGGACTACTGCCAGAAGTACGGCGAGTTCCTCACCATCAAGATAGAGAACATGACGCTGGAACACAACGAGTCCACCGTCACGAACAACTTCAAGGCCCACTGCGAAATCATCAAGGCGGAAAAGAAGGCCGAGCGCAAGCAGTACGCCACCGTGGCGGTGGCGAGCGGCGACGGCATCAAGAAGACCTTCTCCGACCTGGGGGTGGACTGCATCATAGACGGGGGGCAGACCAAGAACCCCTCCTCGGAAGACTTCATCCGGGCCTTTGACGAGGTGAACGCCGAGACCGTCTTCGTCCTTCCCAACAACTCCAACATCATCCTTGCGGCCCGGCAGGCCGCAGCCCTATACGAGAAGTCGGACGTGCGGGTCATAGAAAGCAAGACGATCGGGGACGGCTATGCCGCCATGACCATGCTCTCCTACGACAGCGGCGACAGCGACGAGATCGTGCGGAATTTCACCGACGCCATGCAGGGAGTGCAGACCGGCGAGGTCTCCATCGCGGTCAGGGATGCGAAGATGGGCGGCATGGAGATCCACAAGGGCGACTACATCGGCTTCTGCGGAAAGGACATGCTCAGCTGCGAGAAGGACCGCCTGCAGGCGGCCACAAAGCTCGCCGCGTCGCTCAACGCCGGCTCACATGAAATCATGATAGCCATCTACGGAAAGTCGGTGGCAGGCGGGGAGCGGGACGAATTCCACCGCGCGATGAAGGAAAGCTACCCCCGGCTGGAGCTGTACGACATAGACGGCGGTCAGGAAATCTACGACTACCTTTTGATACTGCAGTAGACTGCAAGAACGGTACGGCAACCATGGGAATACGGATAGCAACTTTCATAGCATGCGCGCTCGCCGCGTACGTCATCTCGGGGCTGAATCCCGCGATCGTCCTCTCCAAGCTCCTCTACCATGAGGACATACGGAACAAGGGCAGCGGGAACCCCGGCTTCACCAACTTCAACCGGGTCTACGGGAAGACCGCATGGATCGTCTTCATCCTGGACGTGGGCAAGGGAATCGCCCTCTGCCTGGCGGGGGCGCTCGTGTTCGCGCGGCTCGGCCTGCCGTTCCAGCTGGGGGCGGCGTACACGGGCTTCTTCGCCATGCTGGGCCACTGCTACCCGGTCTGGTACCGCTTCAAGGGGGGCAAGGGCTTCCTCGTCGCCTGCGCCGCCATCTGCCTGATGGACTGGCGGGTGGCCCTCATAGCCGCGCTTATCCTCTGCCTGGTGCTCTTCACGGTCAAGTACATGTCGCTTTCCACCATGCTCGCCTCGCTGGCCTGCCCTCCCCTCCTCCTGGCCTTCGGCTGTGAATCCGTCTGGGTCCCCGTCATCTGCACGGCGTCCGTCCTCCTGCTCATCTTCCGCCACAAGGAGAACATCAAGCGGCTCCTGAAGGGGACGGAGACCAAGTTCAAGTTCCGCTAGCCTACCGACCGGAATACAACCGGATACCG
>CAMJAJ010000144.1 GCA_946403565.1 uncultured Treponema sp.
AGGCGGGTTCCCTTTCCTCCGCCCAAAATTATAGAAAGAACCCTCGGTTCCTCTGCGTTTGCCAACTGACGTGCCATACGGTACATTCCTCCGAATTAAATTAAGTTAAATTAAATAACAGAATCGCTTTATATCCTTATTATACGCCCACTCGTTCTAAAATGCAATCACAAAATTTTGCCCATCCGGGGGTGTCCCGGCAGCCCATCCGACCGGCAAGTCCGTCCCGCCGCTTCCATACCAGCGCTTTGAAAAATCCTGCCTTTCGTGTATACTGTCCCCATGCCGACCTACAAGATTACAGCAGAACAGATGGTGACCGGAGGTGACTGCATCTCCTCGATAGACGGAAAGAAGGTGTTCGTGCCCCTCGCGATTCCAGGCGAGGAGCTGGAGATAGAGATAACCAGGGAGTTCCGCGACTACAGCCAGGGCCGCATCGTGTCCGTCCTGACCCCCTCACCCCACCGGGTACAGCCCTTCTGTTCCCGCTACGGCAGCTGCGGGGGCTGCAACATGATGCACATAGACTGCGCATATCAGCAGGAACTGCGCACCTCCATCCTGCGCGAAGCCTTCCAGCGCGAGGGGCTGGACGTGCCGGAGATAGAGGTCGTCGCCGGTTCGGACAGGGGCTACCGCGCCAGGTTCCAGCTGCACGACGGCGGCCTCATGGAGCGCGGGTCCAACAGGATGATCCGCCTGGACTCCTGCGACTGCGCCACGCCCGAGGTGAACCGCTACCTCTCCGAGGTTCCCCCGGCAGAACGGCCCAGGGGCCGCGTCCACCTCTTCGGAAGCTCGGCCATCACGTCCATCCCCGAAGGCTACGACAAGATCGTCATAGCCCACGAGGAGGAGCGGCAGAAGAAGAAGGAGGAGAAGGTCCAGAAGGGCATGCCCCGCAAGACCGTGAACGGCAGGCCGATGAAGAAGCAGAAGAAGATAAAGCCCCGTTTCGAGGGCACGACGTTCGACCCCGCCAACCGCTGCACGATAGCGCTCCTGGGCAAGGAGATCAGCTTCGACGTGCAGGGCTTCTTCCAGTCCAACCTGGAGCTGCTGGGCAAGGCCATCCCCCTGATCACCGACGGGCTTTCCGGTGACAACGCGCTGGACATCTACGCCGGCGTGGGGACCTTCTCCGTCTTCCTCGCTGACAGCTTCAAGCGTGTCTGCCTGGTGGAGCACAACCGGGACGCGCTCGCCTGGGCGGAGACCAACCTCGCGGGGACGGCGCACGAAAGCTACGGGGTCAGCGGCGACAGCTGGACAAAGAACCACGCCCGGACCTTCATGGACCTGCACGGCGGCTTTGACGTGGCGGTGATCGACCCGCCCCGGAGCGGCATGGAGAAGTCCGTCAGCACCTTCCTTGCGGCCTCCGGCATCCCCCGCATACGGAGCCTGTCCTGCGACGCGGCCACCCATGCCAGGGACATCGCCCAGCTCGTGAAGGGCGGCTACCGCCTGGACCGCCTCTTCCTGCTGGATTTCTACCCCCAGACCTGTCACATCGAAAGCCTTGCGTGGTTAACTAAGGTGAAATGAAAACGAAAGCGTCCCTGCTCGCGATACTGAACCTCATCCTCCTCACGTCGCCCCTGGCCGCCGCAGACGCCGCCAAGGACAAGGCGGAGCCCCCGACCTATCCCGTGCTGAACCTGTCCACGACCAAGCCCAGCAAGGTGACCGTGCTGGGAGGGGCAGCCCTGACTGATGCGGTCCGGAACGCCTCCGGCTACATGCTGGCCATCGAGGGCAAGATACTGTACGCCTTTGACGGAGAGGGAAACGCGGTATGGACCCACGGGCTTTCAAGCAAGGTGGAGAGCCTTGCCCCCGGACTGGGCGGCCTCCTGTACGCGGTCAGCCGCAAGACCACTCTGTGCATGATCAGCCCCGGAGGAAAGGAGCTGTGGAAGGCCCGTCCCGGCTTCAGCATGGAAGGGGACCCGGTCGCAGGCAGGGACGGCAGGGTCTTCGTGCGGGGCGGCGGCAGCATAGCCTGCTACGGGCTCAAGGGCACGCGGCGCTGGAAGACCGATGTGGAAGGCCAGGACGCAGGCCTCCCCCTCATGGAGCTGAACGACGGCAGGCTGCTGGTGTTCCTGACCAAGACCGTGGACGGGAAGAGCTGCGCGCTCACCCTCTCCCCCTTCGGCGAGCCCATGGAGGAGCTCACCTTCAGCGGCCTGGTCAAGGCGGCCGCCCCCTGCGGCGACGGGGTCCTGCTCTCCTTCTCGGACGGGGCCATCGGCCTGTGCAGCGTGCAGGGGGGCAAGTGCGTCTCCAGCTGGATCAGGCCCGCCACGGAGACCGGCTTCTCTTCGGCGGCACAGATCGTCACGGGCGTGTTCTCAGGCAGGACGGCGGCCTTCCTCTCCGGCTCCCCCGCCCGCGTCATCTACGTGAACACGCAGACCGGCAAGCTGGAGCAGGAGGCAAAGACCGGGCTCAACGCTGGACAGCTGCGCTACAAGGCGGTGACGGCCCAGGGGCTGGTCCTGGCGGACGCCTCCACCGCCGAGTGCTATTCGGCGGAAGCTCAGCCGGTCTGGAAGGCAAGCTACAGCAACGCCTCCACCTGGACGCACCTGTTCGTCTCGGACGAGGGCTGCATAAGCTTCATGGGAAAGGACTGGGTGATTTCGACATACCGGGTAAAGCAGAACCTTTCGGCGGGAGAGGAAACCCCGTTCAAGGAGCGGACCGCCTCGCAGTACTTCGCCTTCTATGCGGACTCCCTGCTCGGTTCGTCCGACCTCTACGGCAGGGCGGTCGGCAACCAGCTCTCGCTGGAGATGATGGAAGACTGGAGGAACGGAGACTTCGGCGGCCGGGAGCAGGGCTACCTGTCCCTGCTGACCCACGAGATATCCGCCATAAGCACGGCCTACAGCTCGGCAAACGCGTCGCGGAACTCGGAGGGCTTCTACTACCTGACCCACCACGCCTACTGCCAGGAGCTGTTCGCCCAGGCCGCCGCCTGCCAGCTGGCCTCGTTCGCCCCCTCCATAGCCAAGCTGCTGGTCAAGACGAGCGGCAGCCCCCTCTCGCTCTCGCTGATAAAGGCGGCGGGCGAAACGGCGTTCGACGCGGACGGGGCCTTGATCGACGCGCTCCTGTACACGGCCCGGCACACGCCCACCTCGGGCAACGACGGAACGCTCATGGCGATATGCGACGCGACCTACGAGATATGCCGCTTCATGGGGAGGCCGACCTTCATCAAGAAGGGAAACGCCATACTGAGCTACCTCCTGTACCCCCAGTTCTCCCAGCGGGTGCATGACTACGCCAAGAGAACCCTGGACAGGATTATCGAAGAAAAACTCTAGGGAAGCAGCTGGGCCAGCGCGGCGTCCACCTTCTGGTACTCCGCGACCACGGCGGGAAGCAGGCTCTTGCCCTTCTCCACATCGGGAGCGTCCCCGCGCAGGGCCTCGGTCAGCTCGGAGGCGGCGTTGCCCAGGCTGTCCAACCCCATGTTCAGGGCCAGGCCCTTGAGCGTGTGCGCCGCGACGAAGGCCGCCTTGCCGTCGCCCGCCTCCAGCGTGCTGGACAGCTTGGAGTAGTTCTCGTCGGCCTTGAACTTGCCCAGGAGCTTCATGATGAAGCCGTCGTCCATCAGGCGGGCGAGGGCCGCGTTGTAGTCGGAACCGATCGTGTCATAAAACTCTTTTACCGTCATAGAAAACCTCTTTCCATTATACTATATATAACCATATAACCAGCAGGAGATGGCGCCGGCCCCTAGCGGAGCAGCGCGGCCCTCCTGACTTCATCGAATACAGACTGGCCGCAGAGGGTCCTGACTATCTCCAGGGAAAACTCCTCGGCCGCCCCCGGCCCGCGTCCCGTGATGACGTTCCCGTCATGGACGAAGGGGCCGTCCGCCCGGTAACCCGCCGCGAACGCGGAAGCATTGCCCTCCATACCGGGGTAGCAGGTCCAGGCCCGGCCCTCCAGCGCGGAGGTCTTGGAAAGGACGAGCGCGGGCGAGGCACAGATGGCGCACACCAGCTTCCCCGCCTTGCAGCACTCCTCCAGCAGGGCGACCGCGCTCTTGGAGGAGGCGATGTTGGACGCGCCCGGCATGCCGCCGGGGACAACCACCGCGTCCGGCAGGCTGCCCGCGGACGAAGACAGGTATGACTCCAGGGTTATGTCGGCGTTCACGCTCACCTTGCGGGACATCGTGACCGTCCTGGAGGCCGTTCCAACGGAAACCACGGTCACATTGACTCCGGCCCGCCGCAGATAGTCGATCGGGGAAAGGGACTCCACCTCCTCGCTGCCGTCCGCTATGAACACAAGGGCATTTTTCATTCCTAAAACCTCCTCCAACGCTGAGGCAGTTTCAAAAGCAAGCGACTTTTGAACCAGGCCCCGCTGTTTTTTTCATTTTAACAGATTTACAATTGAAATTCTACAGGAAAAGGGGTAATATAGAACCATGAAGCAAGTTCTGTTGATAGGTGCGTCCTACAGTTTCTGCGAATACCTCTCGGAAGGGCTGAGCCAGCAGCAGGTCAAGCTGGAGCAGAGTCCCAACGTCCGTAGCGCGTACACCGACCTCATCCAGATTCTCCCCGACCTCATCATCATCGACATCGGGGAGTTGAACGAGGACGTGCTGCTCTTCCTGGACAAGAAAATCAAGGACCCCAATGCGAAGAACACCCCTATCATCGCCATGGGAACCCTGACCGACCGCAGGAAGATCGCTGCCCTGGCCAACTTCAGGGTACAGAAATACTTCAAGCTGCCCCTCAAGTACGACCTCTTCTTCAAGGCGATCGGAGAGGCCCTCGGGCAGGGCTTCACGGCCGACCCGAC
>CAMJAJ010000145.1 GCA_946403565.1 uncultured Treponema sp.
CGACAATGCTTCGACCGACGGCACGGAGGCCTACGTCCGCTCGCTGATGAAGGAGCATGAGAACCTTTGCTATTTCAGGACGCAGGAGAACATCATCTTCGAGCAGCGGCTGGATATCGTGCTGCCTTTGATTCAGGCCGAATACGTCATCTTCTTCCATGACGACGACATCATGCATCCCCAGTACGCCGAGTGCGTCATCAAGGCCCTGGAGGCCCATCCCGAGGCGGAGCTTGTTACGTCCTGGATGTGGCCCTTCCGTACGGAGTCGGAGGTCAAGTTCGAGGACTATTCCTCGTGCAGCTACCGGATCTACCGGAGCAAGCTGGACTTCGTGTCCTACGTGTACACCTCATGGGTGCTTTACTGGGACAAGAACATGTTCTTCCCCGGCATCGTCTACAAGCGGGACAACCTCGTCGGGCTGAAGTCCCGCTTTGACGTGATGGGCAAGATCGCGGACAAGCCTTTCGTCCTGGATTCCATAAAGGAAGGGAACGCGATACAGCTGGAGGGCTATTTCCTCAAGTGGCGGATGCATCCCGGACAGGACTCTTCCTCCGCGGCGAACGGTCCCTTCCCCGAACAGATAATCGCCCACAACAAGTACTTCTACGATATGCTGAAGGTGGACAGGCAGGCCCGCTTCAACTTCAACCTCGTCGCCTCCGAGTGGCTGCGCCAGCTCTATGAGATGGGGGACTGCGGCCGCTTCATGACCCGCTCGCGCTTTTCGGTGCAGGCGTACAAGGCGAAGGCCATCGGCTTCTATCCCATGCTGTCCGGCATAAAGTTCATCCGCTTCGTGCTGAACCGGCTGAGCCTGCTTTTGCGCGTGAAGATACGCTTCTTCTATGAGAGCTACCGCGTGACGCTGGGAAATTAGGCGATGGAAGGCCAGCCCCTCGTCAGCATCATCATCCCCGTCTACAACTGCGGGCCCTATCTTGCCCAGTGCCTGGACTCCGTCCTCTCCCAGACCTACGCGAACCTGGAGGTCATCGTCGTGGATGACGGTTCCACCGACTCCAGCCTGGAGATATGCCGTTCCTACCAGCTGCGTGACGGGCGGATCAAGCTCTTCCACAAGGAGAACGGGGGGCAGAGCAGCGCGCGGAACAGGGGCCTGGACGAATGTTCCGGCGACTTCATCATGTTCATCGACAGCGACGACTACGTGAGTCCCCGCATGGTGGAAAGCCTCTACCGCAGGATCATGGAAGACGGGAGTGACCTTGCCCTCTGCAACGCCAGCTACCTGTACGAGGACGGGGAGGGCGGAAGCCGGGAGGAGCTTGTCTGGAAGGGCTGGCAGTCCGATGCGGTCTGGAGCGAGCGGGACTTCTGGGAAGAGAACGTGAATGTGGTGAACGTCGTGACGATGTTTCCCTGGAACAAAATCTATCCCCGGCGGATATTTAAAAGCCTGCGCTTTATCGAGGGAAGGGTGCAGGAGGACGAGCTGATCCTCGACAAGGTCATCCGCCAGTGTGGGAAAATCAGCGTCATTTCCGAGTCCCTGTACTACTACCGCCAGCGTAAGTCCAGCACGATGGGCGGCCTGTCAAGAAAACTTTCGTTCGGTTTTGTAGAGGCCTGCCTTTCTCGTTTTGACCACTTTCTGGACAGGGGCTGGCAGGACCTGCTGCTTCCCGCCCTCTACCTGGCCTACCGGGGACTTGTCGGGGAGTTCCGGAAACTCAGCCTGTATGACCGCTCCCTTGGCCTACTAGCTGGCATTGGAACTAACAGTCGGTCGTATATTGCATGCCGCAGGAAATTCAATGATGCTGTGGACCGTTACCTTGCGGCCTTTCCGCAGACTACCGAAGGGTTGGTAATCAAACTGCGGCTCCAGAAGATCTCTTTTCCCCTCTACGGCCTCTATTGTGTGCTCCGGCCGCTGCCGGCGGCCATATTCCATGCCCTTGTTCGCCGCTAGCGGCACAATTCCCCAGCAAAAGGGTTTCAGCAGTTTTTAGAAGATGTCGATTTCCGTGTGCTAACCCTCTTGCCCCTTGTCCCAAAATACGGTATCTTTACCTAGTGATATAATGGAAATTAGCCCCGAGGTGTGCAATGGCTGAAAAAACACAGGTCGCTGACGTTGACCGCTCCCTTTATGACTTCCGTTTTGCCGAGGATGACAGGGATTTCTATAAGGTTCGTGCGGGGCTTGACGAGTCCATCGTGACCCGGATTAGCGATGAAAAGGAAGACCCCGCTTGGATGCGGGAATGGCGGCTCAAGTGCCTGAAGATATACAACTCCATGAACGAGCCCGACTGGGGGCCCGATATCCGTGACCTGGACATCCAGAAGATCGTCACCTACGTCAAGTCCAAGACCGCCATGGCCGCCAAGTGGGAGGATGTTCCCCGTGACATCAAGGACACGTTTGAGAAGCTGGGAATTCCCGAGGCGGAACGGCAGAGCCTGGCCGGTGTCGGCGCCCAGTACGACAGCGAGCTGGTCTATCACAATGTCAAGGACGAGGTGAGCGAGCAGGGCGTGGTCTACACGGACTTTGAGAGCGCGCTCAAGGGGCAGTATGCGGACATGGTGAAGGAGTACTTCATGCATCTGGTTCCGCCTACCGACCATAAGTTTGCTGCCCTCCACGGGGCCCTCTGGAGCGGAGGCAGCTTCGTCTATGTGCCCAAGGGGGTCAAGGTCAAGATTCCCCTCCAGTCCTATTTCCGCCTGAACGCCGCCGGTGCGGGACAGTTCGAGCATACGCTGATTATCGTGGACGAAGGGGCCGACCTGCATTTCATCGAGGGCTGTTCCGCTCCCAAGTACAATGTCGCCAACCTGCACGCCGGCTGCGTGGAGCTGTTCGTCAAGAAGGGGGCGCACCTCCGCTACAGCACGATAGAGAACTGGTCCAAGAACATGTACAACTTGAACACGAAGCGGGCCCTGGTGGACGAGGGGGCGACGATGGAGTGGGTGTCCGGTTCCTTCGGCAGCCACATCTCCTACCTGTACCCCACCACGATCTTAAAAGGCGACCGCTCGCGCTGCGAATTCACCGGCATAACCTTCGCGGGCCGGGGGCAGAACCTGGACACCGGGGCCAAGATGATTCACCTGGGCAGGCATACGGCGTCGGTCATAAACACCAAGTCGATTAGCAAAAGCGGCGGCATCTCGACATACCGTTCCTCCATCGTCGTGAATCCCGGCGCGGCGCACGCGAAGGCGAGCGTGGACTGCCAGAGCCTGATGCTTGATGATGCGAGCCGGTCGGACACCGTTCCCGCCATGAACATCATGACGGACGACTGCGACGTGGGCCATGAGGCGAAGATCGGCCGCATATCCAACAAGGCCGTGTTCTACCTGATGAGCCGCGGCCTGTCGGAGGAGGAGGCTCGGGCCTTGATTGTTTCGGGATTTGCCAACCCCGTCAGCAAGGAGCTTCCGCTTGAGTATGCGGTCGAGATGAACAACCTGATACGGCTTGAGATGAAGGGGACCCTGTGATATGGCGAATGCTGAGTATTCTTTTGATTGTGATGTAAACCAGTTTCCGAGCCTGACCTGGAACCACCTCGCCATAAACCGGGGGCACCTGGCCGCCGTGGCCGGCGGGGGCGCTTCGTTCCAGCAGACGGCCCTGCCCGATGGCGTACGCCTTGAGCAGCGGCCGCTTGCAGGGCTGCCGGAGGAGCTCCTGTCCCTGAGGACGGGGATGGGCCAGGCCTTTGACGCCCAGTTTGACGGAGCGATGGAAGGCATTCCCGTAAGCGTCTATACGGTCTCAGAGTCTGCAAAGCCTGATTCCTCCGTCCGCCTGTCGCTCGACTCCGCCGCCGGCGTGTCCGACATTGTGATCTACGCGCAGCCGGGCAGCGAGTCCCGTTTCATCATCGAGTATGCCGGCGGTTCCGGCGGGACGGTCGGCAGCCGCATCCGTATCCTGGCCCGCGAGGGGGCCCGCGTGAGCGTGGCTGTCGTGAACCTGCTGGACGCCCGGACGGTCCACTTCGACTCCATCGGGGCAGACCTGCAGGACGGGGCGAAGGTCGAGCTGACGGAACTGCAGCTGGGCGGCTCCAAGGTATATTCCGGCAGCCTGTACGGGCTTTCCGGCGCAGCGTCCTCGTTTGAAGGCCGCCTTGCCTACCTTGTGGACGGGGAGCGCAGCCTGGACGTGAACTATGTGGCCCGGCAGACGGGGCGCGAAAGCTCCAGTTCCATGAAGGTGGACGGCGTGGTGTCCGGCAAGGGGGCCAAGACCTGGCGCGGTACGATCGACTTCGTGAAGGGGGCCGTGGATTCCAAGGGGGACGAGCAGGAGAACGTGCTGCTCATGAGCCCTACGGCCGTCAACAAGTCGCTTCCGGTCATCCTCTGCGACGAGGAGGCCGTGGACGGCAGGCACGGCTCGTCCATTGGCCGCATCGGTTCCGATGTCCTCTTCTATATGCAGAGCCGGGGAATCGATGAGCTTTCCGCGAAGAAGATCATGGTGAAGTCCAAGATAGCCTCGGTAAGCCGCTTTATACAGGATGCTGACCTGGTCGGGAAGATAGACCGCCATATTGAAGGAGCGTTTGCATGATGAAAGGCTTGGAAGAGTACAGGAAGGACTTCAAGGTCTTTGAAGCGTCCAAGGAAAACGCCGCGAATGCCGGTTTGATTTACTTTGACAATGCCGCGACGACCCAGCGGCCCGAGTGCGTTATCGAGGCTGTCGCCGACTTCTACCGGCATTCCAATGCGAACCCCCTCCGCGGCCTGTATGCCCTGAGCGTCAGGGCCACGGACCAGTACGAGTTTGCCCGCCATACCGTCGCGGCCTTCCTGAATGCGGCGGAGGACG
>CAMJAJ010000146.1 GCA_946403565.1 uncultured Treponema sp.
TCCATCCTGTCCATGTCGCTCGAACAGCCCGACCGCATCCTCCGCGAGGTCTCCCAGGCGGTGAAGGCGGACGGCATCCAGCTGGACCTCTTTGCCGAACCTGCGGCCGGCCTACCGACGGCTGCCGCAGGGGCTTTTCCCCTCCCCTCCCCCGCCGGAACGCAGGCCGAGGCACGGGCAGGAACGCAGGCCGCCCTGGAAGCGCAGGAGCGGCAGCTGACCTATCAGGAGGAAAACGGGCGGAACCTGGCCATGCCCGCCCGACACCATCTGGAGGCGGAGGACGTGGACCTGAAGCGGCTGGGGGCGGTGCTCGCCACCTCGTATGAAGCCCAGAACCAGGACTTTGAAAGCCTGCTGCTCACCCCGGGACTGGGGCCACGGACGCTCCAGTCGCTCGCGCTCGTGAGCGAGGTCATCTACGGCACCCCCTCGCGCTTCCGGGACCCCGCCCGCTTCAGCTTCGCCCACGGCGGCAAGGACGGCCACCCCTTCCCCGTGCCGACCAGGATATACGACGAGTCCATCCGCATCCTGGGCGACGCGGTGGAAAAATCCAAGATGGGCTACCAGGACAAGAGCGACTGCCTGCGGCGCCTGCACCAGACCGCGCTGGAGATAGAGGAGAACTGCTCTCCCGAAGCGGATTTCGACCGGACGATAGCGCGGGAACGGGCCCATTCGGCCGAATGGGGCGGCAGGACGATAGGAGGCTGCATTGAAGGTTGAAAGCGCCGCCATCCGGCTGCAGGATCCGCCCGGCCTATCGTGCCCGACCCGGCCTATCGTGCCCGCCCGGCCTATCGTGCCCGCCCTCGGCCTATCTGTCCGACCCGGCCTATCCTGCCCGTCCGAATGGGCTTGCCTCGGGCCCCAAAAACACCGATAAGCTAAAAGAGGGCTAGCATGGCAGAAGAGAAGGGAACGATAACACAGGAAGAGCTGGACCGCATACTGACGGTCTACAGCAACGTCCACAAGGATAACGACGAGAACGAGAAACGGGGAGAGCCGGCAGGAAAGCTCACCCTGTCGCAGGCGGAACTGGACTCGGTGCTTGCGCAGGGGCCATCTGAAAGCTGGTCGGCAGACCCCAATGAGTCGAAAGCGGAAAAGCCCGCGCTCAGCAAGGAGGAGGCCGCCAGGATCAGGGCGCGCAAGATTGCGGAACGCAAGGCCCACTCGGCCCAGATACTCGCCCAGGTCAAGGCGGGCGCCCCCAGGCGGATCATCGTTTCCTACGGCAGCTGCGTAAAGAGAAACTCCGACATCGAAAAGCTCAAAGAAGGCGACACGATAGAGCTGGACCGCAAGAACGACGACAGCATGAAGATCTACGTCGACGGCAAGTTCTTCGCCGAAGGCGTGCTGGTGGAAAAGGCCGGGGCCGCCAGCGTCAAACTGACCCAGCTGGCCTCGAAGGGCGGTCGATGAACTTCTCCCGGGCAAGGCCCCTCGTCATCCTCGTGCTCATGCTCTGCTTCTCCCTCCCCGCACGACTCCACGCGGGAACCGGCATCGGTGTGGAAGGCGGCGTCGCCCTTCCCCTGTACAACGGCAACGGCGTCCCCATCACGCTCGGCATGACGCTCAAGACAGACAAGCTTCCCCTCATCATGGGCGCGAGGCTCCAGCTGACCGGAAGCCAGGTGAGCGGGGGCGGTGCGACCGCGGACTTCTGGCTGAACGACATCCAGATAGGCTACTCCATCTTCAACTTCTACTACGGCCCCGGCGCGACCGTCCTCTACCACAACAAGATTGACAGCGGCGACCACCAGCAGTCCACGGGCCTGTTCGTGGCCCCCCGCATCTTCGCGGGCGTGAACACCATGCTTTCCACCGTCGCGGAGATGTACCTGCAGGTCACGGTGGAACCGGGCATGGTCTTTGACGAGGCCGACGGCTTCATCTTCCGGGTAAACCAGCCCATCTCGCTGGGCATCCGCTTCTGGTTCTAGTCCAGGGCCGGCCCCCGTACGCCCCGTACCGCCCGCCTCCTTCATCCAGCCCCCTACCTTCCGCACCGCCCGCTTCCTTCATCCGCCCCCTACGTCCCGCACCGCCCGCAGCCGCCGTATTGATAGCCGGGGGGCAATCTGCTATAGTTATCGCATGTCTTCATTGAGAAAACTGACGGCCGGACTTGAGGGCAAGTACAGGCTCTATTCCGTCCTTACGCCCGTGACGATGGTGGGCGAGGTTGTAATGGAGGTCATCATCCCCCTCCTTATGTCCCGAATCATTGACATCGGAATTGCCGGAGGCGACCTGGCCTACGTGCTCAAGACGGGGCTCGCGATGGTCGGCCTGGCGTGCGTCTCCCTGTGCTTCGGCTCGCTGGGGGCCAGGTTCGGGGCGGTCGCCTCGCTTGGCTTCGCCCGCAACCTGCGGCGCAACCTGTTCAGGAAGGTGCAGGACTTCTCCTTCGGCAACGTGGACCACTTCTCCACATCATCGCTCGTCACCCGCCTTACGACGGACGTCACGAACGTGCAGAACACCTACCAGATGCTCATCCGCATCTGCTTCCGTGCACCCATCATGCTGGTCTCGGGGACCGTGATGGCGTGCTGCATAAACCTCCGCCTGTCCACGGTCTTTTTCGTCGCCATCCCGCTGCTGGCGGTCGTGCTGGGCATAATCATCGCGGTCAGCTATCCCCGCTTCCGCCGGATGCTCGCCCAGTACGATGACCTGAACGCCAAGGTGCAGGAGAACTTGATAGCCATCCGCGTCGTGAAAAGCTTCGTGCGTACCCCCTACGAGTGCGAGAAATTCAACAGCTCCGCCGACACGCTCCGAAAGCTGCAGGTGAAGGCGGAAAAGGTGGTCATCCTGAACGGGCCGGTCATGCAGCTGGTGGTGTACTCCTGCATCATCGCTGCCCTCTTCTTCGGCGGACGCATGATCGTGTTCGGCGACATGCTCACCGGACAGCTGATAAGCTTCATCACCTACATCACGCAGATTCTCATGTCCCTGATGATCCTCTCCATGATCTTCGTCATGCTCGTCCTCTCGCGGGCCAGCATAAACAGGATCCTGGAGGTGCTGGACGAGGAGCCTGAGATACAGGACCCCGGTAAGACAGCCGGAGCCGCCAACGGCAGCACTGACGGGTCTGCGGCAGCAAGCAGCGTCCCCGACGGCAGCATAGACTTCAAGGACGTGAGCTTCTCCTACTCCAAGGATGCGGACAAGGCCGTCCTGAACGGCATAAGCCTGCACATAGACTCCGGCGCGGTCGTCGGCATCATAGGGGGGACCGGTTCCTCCAAGACGACGCTCGTGTCGCTCATACCCCGCCTCTACGACGTGATGTCTGGCTCCGTGTCGGTGGGCGGCATAGACGTCCGCAGGTACGAGCTCAAGGCCCTGCGCGACAGCGTGTCGATGGTCCTGCAGAAGAACGTGCTCTTTTCCGGAACGATACGGGACAACCTCAAGTGGGGCAACGCCCGGGCGAGCGACGAGGAGATCCGGGCCGCCTGCGTGGCGGCGGACGCGGACGAGTTCGTCAGCAGCCTGCCCAACGGATACGATACCGACCTGGGGCAGGGAGGAGTGAACCTCTCCGGCGGCCAGAAGCAGCGGCTCTGCATCGCCCGTGCCCTGCTCAAGAAGCCCAAGGTGCTGATCCTGGATGACAGTACGAGTGCGGTGGACACCGCCACCGATGCACGGATCCGGAAGGCCCTGCGGAACACCCTTCCCGAGACGACCAAGCTCATCATTGCCCAGCGCATCTCGTCCGTGCAGGACGCGGACATCATCTACGTGATGGACAACGGCAGGATAGACGGGGCCGGAACCCACGAGGAGCTTCTGCGGAGCAACAGAATCTACCGGGAAGTCTACGATTCCCAGCAGTCGCAAAACTAAGGAAAGCAGAGGAACACCATGCCAAGGATGAACATGCGCGGTACGGCAAAGCCAAAGAACGCCGCAAAGACCATAAAGAGGATTTTCAACTACCTAGGGACCTACAGGATTCTGCTCGCCTTCGTGCTGCTGGCGGTCATCGTCAGCTCCGCCGCGACCGTCGCCTGCGACTCCCTGCTCAAGCCCGCGATCAACAACTACATCGTGCCGCTGTTCGAGCGGGCGAGCGCGGGGGAGCAGATCGGACTGGCAGACTTCTTCCCCTTCATCCGCCTGATACTGCTCATGGCGGTCATCTTCATCTGCGGGGCACTGGCCACCTGGATCAACTCCCGGCTCATGCTCCACATCTCCACGCAGACCCTCTACCGGATACGGCGGGACCTCTTTGACGAGCTGGAACGGCTTCCCATGCGCTACTATGATGCGCATACCCACGGAGAGCTTATGTCGCTCTTCACGAACGACACGGACACCCTGCGCGACATGATGAGCCAGAGCCTCCCGCAGCTCTTTTCCAGCCTCATAAGCGTCACGGCGGTATTCATCATGATGCTCATCACCAGTCCCCTGCTGACCCTTCTCGTTTTGCTGACGGTCGTGCTGATGCTCTTTTTTGCCGCCACGGTCGGCAAGCGGAGTGCACAGGCCTTCCGTGACCAGCAGGCCGCCCTGGGCAGGGTAAACGGCTACGTGGAAGAGCTTATTGAAGGCCAGCGGGTCGTCAAGGTCTTTAACCACGAAAAGCAGGTCATCAAGGAATTCAATGAGCGGAACGATGCCCTCTGCGAGGCTGGAACCCGGGCAAACACCTATGCGAACATCATGATGCCGGTCATGGCGAACATAGGGCATATCCAGTATGTCCTCGTTGCCATCGCGGGCGCAATGATGATCATACGGGGTATGCTGGACCTGGGCTCCATCGCGGCCTTCCTCCAGT
>CAMJAJ010000147.1 GCA_946403565.1 uncultured Treponema sp.
CTCGGCGGCATCCTCTAAAAACCGCTGAAAGCGAGTTTTTAGAGGTGCCCATAAATTAGTGTTATGGAATCCTGTTATAACATCCAATTTATTGTAAAAAACAACTTTTGGGATTACCCTAGGGATATGAAAAGCAAGATTCTGATCATTGAAGACGTGAAGGAGATGTCCGACCTGGTGTCCATGTACATGGAGAACGCTGGCTACGAGGCCCTCGTCTGCGAGACGGCGGAGCAGGCCCTTGAGCGGCTCTCCGGCGGCTACATGCCCGATCTCGTCCTTCTGGATCTGAACCTCCCCGGCATGAGCGGCCTTGAGTTCCTGAAGCAGTTCAGGGCTAAATACAAGGCGACCATACCGGTCATCATCGTTTCCGCCCGCGACGCGGACGAGGACATCATCGCCGGGCTGGGCTTCGGTGCGGACGACTTCGTTCCCAAGCCCTTCAGCCCCAAGGTCCTGGTCGCCCGGGTCCAGGCAAAGCTTGCCCGGCAGGCGGCGACGGAGGCCTCCGTCGAGGAGACCCTCGCGTTCGGCCCCTACACCCTCTACTGCAACAGCTGCGTCCTGAAGCGCGGCCCGGAAAAGATTCCCCTCTCCACGAAGGAGTACGAGGTGCTCGAGTACCTGGTCCGCAACGCCGGTAGTCCGCTCAGCCCCGAGGTGATCTACAATGCGGTCTGGAAGAACCAGTACGGCGACTACACGGCCGTCGCGGTCTACGTGCAGCGCCTGCGCAAGAAGATAGAGGACGACCCCTCCCAGCCCAAGTACATCACGACGATGTTCGGCATGGGCTACAAGTTCGAGCGGAACCTGCGGCCGCAGACGGCGGAGCAGGGTGAGTAGCCGCGCGGAAAGAACGGGACTGCTATGAAGATACGCACGCAGCTGCAGCTGCTCATCCTGTTCATGGTGCTGGTCCCCATCGTGTGCGTCATTTCGCTCCCCCTCTTCCAGTACCTCAATTCGCCCCAGCGCTACCTCCTGGGCGGCTACAAGGTGGTCCGCAAGCTGGAGGGCCTGGACATCTCTGCCGACGACATGGACAAGCTCGGCGAGCAGCTCAAGCGCATCCCCTCCAACATCGAGACGATGGTCTACTACAATTCGACCGTCCTCATCTCCTCCGTTCCGGAGGTCAAGGTGGGCACGGTGATGACCCCGATAGAGCTCTTCGACTTCCTCAGGACGACGAGCGACCGCTACGACTACCAGCTGCAGTCGCTGGGGACCCGGCCCACCCGCCGCCTGGAGGAGTCCGTGCTGAACCCCATGGACATCCTCATCGTGTGCAGGGCCAAGGTCTTCCGGCAGCGGATGGTCAAGGATAACCGCCGGGGCTCCCTCCGCTTCCTCCTCTATCCCGGCGTGGCCACGCTGGTCATCTTCGAGATCGTGTGCGCCATCTTCCTGATAAACCTCTCCAAGACCATCACCGACTCCATCACGGTCCTGGAGGAGACGACGCAGAAGATTGCGATGGGCGAGCTGGACACCAAGATTACCACGTCCAGGAAGGGGCGGAACGCCAACGAGATAACCTCGCTCGCCGAAAGCCTGGAGAAGATGCGGGCCTCACTGAAGGACAGCCAGGACCGGCGCACCAAGTTCATCATGGGTATCAGCCACGACCTCAGGACCCCCGTCGCCCTCATCAAGGGCTACACCGAGGCCATCACCGACGGGGTGGTCACCGACATGGACAAGGTGAAGGGTTCCCTGGCGATCATCCACACCAAGGCTGACCAGCTGGAGGGGATGATCAACGACCTGATCAACTATGTGAAGCTGAACAATACGGACTGGCGGCAGAGCCTTGAGTACGTGAAGCTGAAGCCCGTCCTGGACGAGTTCAAGAACAGCGCGGAGGCCACGGCGGAAGTCTACAAGCGCGCCATACGGACCTCGGTGGAAGTGTCGTGCGACACCCGGATAAAGATGGACAAGAACCTGCTGAGCCGGGCCCTGGAGAACATCTACTCCAACGCCCTCCGCTACACCAAGGACGGGGACAGCATCTCAATCGAGGCAAAGGAGGTCGAGGACGCCATCACGATCTGCATCGCCGACACGGGAATCGGGATAGGCGAGAAGGACCTGAAGCGCATCTGGGACATCTTCTACCGGGGCACGAACTCCCGCCGCGAGGGCGGCATGGGGATCGGCCTTTCCGTCGTCCGTACGATCATAGACACCCACGGCTGGAACATAGACGTGCAGTCCAAGCCGGGCGAGGGGACCGCGTTCACGATAACGATACCAAAGGAGGCCGGGCCTGCCGAGCAGGCCTGATGGCGGTGACATATGGAACTGATGCAAGCCCTTGAGGGGACCCGCGAGAAGGAGGTCATAGACGCCCTCGACGGGATATATGCCGACATAGAGCTCCGGCAGCGCGAGTGGAAGGAGGCGGCCTCCTTCTCCTGCCTGGACGGCTGCGGCTCCTGCTGCGCCCACTTTGAGCCTGACCTGCTGGAGGCCGAGGCCCTGTACCTGGCCGCATGGATCTTGGAGCACGACCGTCCGCTTGCCGAGCGGCTGCTGGAAGGCAGCCATGTCTCCAAGAACAACGGGGACGGCTGCATCCTCTTTGACCCCGACACCCCCTTCCACTGCACGGTCTACGGGGGGCGTTGCCTGATCTGCCGCCTGTTCGGCTACTCGGGGGACCTGGACAAGGACGGGAAGCGGCGCTGGCGGCCCTGCAGGTTCTATCCCGACGACGCGCTCCGGCCCTTCGAGCACCGGGTCTACGGGGAGAAGGAGCTGGATGCCCTCGCTCCCGTGCGGATTCCTGTCATGTCTGATTTCATGGAGCGGGCGCTGCCCTTGAGCCCCGGTTCTGCGGGGCATACCGAGCCGCTGCGGGAGGCCCTGCCCAAGGCGTTGAGCAAGCTCCTGCTAGTCGCCCGCATGCGGGGGCTAGCGGACGGTGATCTGTGAGGCGGTCTTGCCGTCCACCGTGTAGCAGCGTTCGGGGTTGGTCGTGTCCACGATGGTGTTCACGCCGGAGAAGTATGCGTACTGGTAGGTTCCCGGGGGCAGGGTGAGCTCGAACTGGTACAGGCCGGGCTGCACCTCCTTCATTTCGTAGATCCAGCTGTCCCAGTTGGTGAAGCTTCCGCCCAGGCGCACCTGCCTGCCGGATTCGCCCTGGTAGACGAAGCGGATGGTCCCGTCCTTGAGCTGCTCCGTCGCAGGCGGAATCTCCCTGCTGGCGTCGTATATCGAGAGGAGCAGGCCGGTGGACCGGTCGAACCCCTTGTTCTCGTTGGTGGGGTCCAGCGTCCACAGGCCGTCTATGACGACGCGGTACTTGATCTTCTGCATCTCCTTGCTGAGCTTGAGCGCATAGAAGAAGAGGGACTCACGCACCTCGCCGGTGTCGCTGTAGGTGTTGTGCTTCTGGTATGGATGTATCGTGCCGAAGTTCTCAAAGTCGAAGGCGATTCCGACGAAGCGGGCATCCTTGTCCGCGGTGAACACGACATAGCCGTCCTGTATGTACGGCTCCCTGACCTTGGTTATGCTCGTCACCAGGTTCGCATAGTCGGCCTCTTCATCAGTGAGGGGCTGCTTTCCTTCCGCGGCGAGTGAGAACGCCGGCACAAGCGACAAGAGCATGGCAATGGCTACTGAACGGAAGAAGTTCTTATCCATACACATATTATCGGCCTCCCTATTTCTTACTTTATTACAATTCATCGCCTCTTGCAATGGAAATTTCTTATAATGGCCTTTTTTTATTCCGATATTGAACTTGAAAGATTGTTAATTTGCGGAGTATAATGATAAGGCTATGCCAGGATTAAATCAGCTAAAACAGTTTAACTCGGATATATTGAACTTGGGCGACGAGGTGAAGATCCGCTCCGCCCGGGGTGAAAAGCCTGTTACGGTCAAGATTCCAAAGAAGATTACCGTGGCTGACGACTCCGCGGATTTTGCAGACGGAATGCCCGCCGTCTCCGAGGCGGATGTCCAGCAGGCCGAAGCCGCTGCCGCCGAACGGGAGCGGGAGAAATATAATGTCGACGGCCTGTTTGACGACGGCTCCAGCAGCAGCAAGGAGGCCGCCCCTGCGGCCGCCCCGGCCCCTGCCATGCCCGATGTCTCCAGCATCCTCAATCCGGGTTCTGACCTGGACATCCTGGCCGATGACCTGAGCGACTTCGAGGAGCCTGCTGAGGAAGAGGAGGAAGAGGAAGAGGAGGTCATGACCCCGATCGAGGACCAGGACCTGGATTCCCTCCTTGCCTTCAGCGGAGACGGCACCGTCCCGCCCGAAGAGGAAGAGGAGGAGGAGGACGTGGAGGAGGAGCAGCAGCCTGCCCCCGCCGCCACGTCTGCCGCCTCCGCCCCGGAGGATGACGGCTTTGACCTTGCAAGCTTCGCCTCCGCGATGGACCCCACCGCCGAGACCCCTCCTGTCCAGGAGGAGCCGCCCGCTCCTGCCGCCGAAGCCACAGCCGATGTGCCTGCGTTTGACGAGGCCCCGGCACCAGAGGCAGCTGCACCTGAAGCACCTGCAATAGATGATTTTGCTGCCCCGGAGGAGGGCGGCTCCTTTGATATGGATGATGCCGACGCGGACTTCAAGGCCGCCGGGGAAGCGGTGGACCTGACCGAGACGCTGCCTGACGACCTCCGTGAGGAGCCCGACCCCGAGGCCCTCGCCGCATACGAGGAGCAGAAGCAGCAGGCCGAGGCCCCCGTGGCCGAGGAGACCGTCGACATCGGCGACCTTTCCGACATGGATTCTGTCGGGGCTGCCGAGCCTGACGAGGTCCCGG
>CAMJAJ010000148.1 GCA_946403565.1 uncultured Treponema sp.
TGTGCCTCTACCGGGAGAAGTTCGGAGAGTAGACGGGAAACAAGACAGGAACGGGCCCTGCCCGGCACGAGGAACCCGCTTGAGGAGGCCCGGCGGAACTCCCGCCAGTGCTACGAGGACGGACTGTTTGCCCTCTTCATCGATGGGGAGGAAGTCGCACCAGTCCGCCCCGCTCAACGCGCCCGTCCGCTCACCTTCATCCGCCTTACGATGCTCGCCGGCAGGATGTGGTAGTCCTATTTCTTATAATCCTTTATATCCCGCATCAGCATGTTTATGGTCATATCGAGTGAGGGGTCCGTCTTGAGCTGGTCGGAGATTTTCTCGTAGCTGTGCATCATCGTCGTGTGGTCGCGGCCCCCGAACTCCTCGCCGAGCTCCGGATAGGAGTACTCCAGCAGCACCCGGCCGATGTAAATCGCGACCTGGCGGGGCAGGATGTACTTGCTGTTGCGCTTCTTCCCCTTTATGTCCGACAGGGAGATGTTGTAATACTCGGCGACGACCCGCTGCACGGTGTCCATGGAGATGGCCCCCATCGACGCCTCCACGAAGTTGTCGCGCAGGAGGTTCTGGGTCTTGGCGATGTCCGGCATCCGCCCGGTCAGCTCGGCGTAGCCCACCACCTTCTTGAGGCAGCCCTCCAAGTCACGGACGTTGGACTGCACGTTCTTGGCGATGTAGCTGACGACATCCTCGGGGAGCGTCTTTCCCATCAGGTCCAGCTTCTTCTGAAGGATGGCACAGCGGGTCTCGAACTGCGGGGGGGCCATATCTATCGCCGCCCCGCTGCCGATGCGGCTCCGGAGCCGCTCCTCCAGCCCCTTCAGCTCGTTCAGGGGCCGGTCGCAGGTGAACACCATCTGGGCGTTGTGGCTCTTGAGCCCGTCGAAGGTGTTGAAGATCGCCTCCTGCAGGCCCTGCTTGCCCAGCAGGAAGTGGATGTCGTCCAGCAGGAACACGTCGTAGCTGCGGTACTTTCTGGTGAACTTGTCGGCGACGTTCGTCTTGAGTGCGGTGTTGAACTCGTTCAGGAAGTTCTCCGTCGTCGTGTAGCATATATTGAGCTTCTCGGGATTGTGCCGCCAGATGTAGTTGCCGACCGCCTGCATCAGGTGGGTCTTTCCCAGCCCGCTTCCTCCATAGAGGAGCAGGGGATTGAAAAGCTTTGCCTGTCCGGGGTTGCGGGCTATGGCGAGGCAGGAGGAGTAGGCGTAGTCGTTGTTGTCGCCCTTGACGAAGCTGTCAAAGGTGAACTCTTCGCTGAGCTGGGGGTGCTTTCCCCGTCCGGCAGGGGCAGGATCGTCCCCGGAAGCGTCAAGATTCCGGTCGGAGTTGTAGTCCGCCCGCGCCCGGGCCAGTATGTCCTCCTGGGATGCAGGCTCCCCGCCTTGGCCCTGCGGAGCGTCCGGGCCGACCGCACCAGCCTGAGCCGGGGCGGCAGCCGGAGAAACGGACGAGGGGGAGGCAGCTGACGGTGCGACAGGCCCTGCGGAGGCGGCCTGGTCGGAAACGCGGGTGTTGGTCTCCACATGGACCAGGGTCAAATCCTGCCCGGTCAGCTCCTTGAGCTTCCCTTCGACCTCGGAGACATAGCCCTTGTTCACCTGCTGAGCCCAGAAAAAGGCCGAGGGGACGTTGACGGTGATCTCGTTGCCCGTGTCGCCCACGTACACCATGTTGAACCAGAGCTTGAAGTCATCCTCCAGCTTTCTACTGACGTATTGTTCGCGTATCTGCCTGAGGGCTTCGTCCCAGCACTCCCGAAAGTTTTCGCTCATAGGGGGCTATTATAGAAGAAAAGGTGGTTTAGCACAAGCCGACCCTACTGGATGACTTCGACGTTCGTGATGGAGAACGCAGAGCCGTCCTCCTTGCTGAGGACGTAGTAGGACACGCCGGACTCCAGGTCCTTCTCGAACCAGCCGGTGCCGTCCCACTTGCCGCGGCTGTCATAGTTCTTATGAACGGTCGCGACCACATCATAGCTGCCATAGGCTGTCGTCGCGTAAAGCTGGAAATTCTCTCCCCAGTCCCCGAGGTTTGCCTTGACCGTCACCCTGACCCGCATGTTCCTGCCCGTGTCGAATTTGAACTCGCGGAAGCTCTTGCCCTCCCATGCGGACCGGTCCGTGATGTCCGGGGTTCCCGTGCTGCCGGACGAACCGGAGGCAGAGCCTGTCGAACCGGAGCTTGAGCCGGAGGTGCCTGAGCCGGAGCCTGAACCAGATGAGCCGGATGTAGCAGAGCCGGAGCCGGACGAACTGGATGAATCTGAGCCGGATGAAGCGGAGCCGGATGAACTTGAACCCGATGAGCCGGAAGTGCTGCCGGACGAATCAGACCCGGACGCAGCTGAGCCGGAAGCTGATGACCCCGTGCCGGACGCGCCCGCACCGGTGGAGCTTCCCGCTCCCTCCTGAGTTGCCTGGGCCTCTTTTTCCGTTGCGGCGGCGCTGGCCGCCTCGGACGCCCGCTGCGACTCCTGGAGGGCCAGCAGGGTCCTTTCAAGCAGGTCCTCCAGGACGCTGATCCGCCTCTCATGGTCGCTCAGGGACTTCTCCAGCTCCGCGATATACCGGTCGATGTCCTCGCTGGAAGCCTTGGCAGCCTCACCGGCCCGCTTCGCCTCCTCGGCAGCCTGCTGGGCCTCCTGGATGGCGTCCTGCGCCTCGCGGATGGCCTGCTGCGTGTCCGAGGCGGCCTTCTGGGCGGCGGCGGCGGCCGAACCCGCCTCGCGGGCGGCCTGCTGGGCCTCCCCTGCGGAGGCAGCGGCGGCGGCCCTGTCCGCCTGGGCCTGCGCCCGGTCGTTCTGGGTACTGGTCTCCAGCGCCTCCTCGGCAGCCTTGCGGGTGTCCGTCGCGGCATCGGCGGCCTTCTTGTCCGCATCGGCTTTCTCTCCGGCTACGTTCGCCTCTTCGCCGAGCCTGTCTATCTCTTCCTGGGGAGCGCCGTTCTGCTTGGCCTCCTCAAGCTCCTTGTCCTTCTCGCGCTTCTCCTCCGCGGACGCCTGGGCCTGCTTCTTGGCCTCGACCTCGTCCTGGACGGCCGCATCCTTTACGTCCTGTACCTCTTCTGTGGAATTCTCAAGCGTCTTCTGCGACTGGGCAGAGCTGGCCGCGCCCGTTGTCTTGGTGCTGCTGGTCGTCGCGGGCGTGGCGGCCTGCCCATCGCCGGGGAAACTGTCATCGGTAAGCAGGCTGCATGACGCAGACAGGCTCAAAACAAGCACCGACACCGCAGTGGCCATGGCCACCTTCAAAAGCTTCTTCATGTTTCCCTCTGGTTGTATATTTAAATGGGTGTGCCGGACCTGCATAATTTCCGGTACACATCAATTTTGCTCAGTAAGCAGAATATAATAGAAATAGAGGAAAGTATCAAGCAGTATAACAACATTTATTGCGGTTATTTGCGGTTTCACCACAAAACAGGGTGGAACGCGGGCACGAAGCGCGCCCCGTGCGGCCAGCCCCGACCTCCTGGCAGCAATTGCGCCCTGCTAATGGCGGACCGTACGGACAAGACGGAAGCCGAGCAGGAAGCTTTTCCCAAAGTAGTTGTAGCCACGGACGGAAAGGACCTCATGGTACGGAGCAGTTGTATTCCACGACCCTCCCCGCTCGGCCCGTTCGCCAGCTGCATAGGGATCCCAGCACCACTCATATTCGTTGCCGCTCAAATCATAGATTCCCAGGCTGTTGGGCTGCTTGCCCATCACCTCGTGCGAGCGGGTGCTTCCTCCTGCATCAGCAGAGTTGTTCCGCCACCAGGAGACGGCATCGATATCGTCGCTTCCGGCATAGGTATAGTTCTCATAGGCCGGACCGCCCCGGGCAATGTACTCCCACTCCGCCGAAGTCGGAAGCCGATAACCATCGGCATTGAAATCGCAGGTCACCGCATTCCATGCATCGCTGTCGACAGAAGGTCCGCAGTATTTTCCATCGGAGCTTACGATGCCGCTCCAATCCGCCGGATCCGTACTTCCGCCGATGCGGTAACAGGGCGTAAGGCTTTCCGCCATACTCCGAAGGTTGCAGTAGACGAGGGTGTCGTACCAGCTCACATAGTACGCCGGGTAACGATCCCCCGCGCCCTTGTCATAGGTCCTTGACTGGTAGCAATAGTGCGCAAACTCCTTCTGGGTCACTTCGTGGATGCAGACGTACAGGGACGGTACGCTGCCGTTGCCCGGAACCCTCACGAACTCCTCAAGCAGCAGATTGACCGAAAACAGACTTGGCCAGCTTTGGATGACCTGCGTCCTGCTCCCCCTATACAGGACGGTTCCATCCGCCATTTTCACGACAATGCTGACGGTCACCTCCTTGCCGATTGCCGGCTTGGGAACCTGGAAGTACACCATCCCGTCATCCGAGGCGGTCGCATCCTGCGAATATTTGATACCGGCCCCCGTAATCGCCAGCGTCACGGAGCCGCCCGGTGTCAAACTTATGTCGGCGGCAGAAAGGGCCACCAGGTCCGTATCGTCGGAATCCTGAAAGAACGAAAGGAGGTTGTCTATGTCGCCGGAATTGGAAAAGCGAAGGAAATCGTCAAAGGTGAGTTCGCCGGTGGAAGCGTCACCGGATGATGCCGAGGCGGAGGAAGCACCGCCGTAGGGTTTGCTGATTTCGCCGTCCAGCTCACCGTTGCCGTTGCAGGCGGTCAGGACGAACAGCAGGCCGGCAAGGGCGCAGGCTGCGCTTTTTCGCGCGCGTAGTTCGGGAAAATGGCAAATGGCAAATGGCAAATGGCAAATGGCAAATGGCAAATGGCAAATG
>CAMJAJ010000149.1 GCA_946403565.1 uncultured Treponema sp.
GGAGCTGCCCAAGAAGGCCGACCTGGAGCAGGTCGTGGAGGCGGGCCTGTTTGCGGCGAGCGCGATGGGCAGGCAGGCGACCAAGATGGTCGTGGTGACCGACCGGAAGCTCCGCGACAGGATCTCCGAGATGAACCGCAAGGTCGGCGGCTGGGACGCAGGATTCGACCCCTTCTATGGCGCGCCCGCGATGATTATCGTGCTTGCCGAGAAGGACTGGGGCAACCGCGTGTACGACGGCTCGCTCGTGATGGGCAACCTGATGCTCGCCGCGCACTCGCTCGGCCTCGGCAGCATTTGGATCCACCGGGCGCGGGAGGAATTCGAGAGCGATGAGGGCAAGGAGATCCTGCGCTCGCTCGGAATCGAAGGTGACTGGGAAGGAATCGGCCACTGCGCGATAGGCTATACGGACGGAGGGATTCCTGACCCGGCCCCGCGAAAGGAAGGCCGCGTGGTCTGGGCGGAATAGGACAAGATGGACGGCTTTTCGCAGGCGGCCTCAATCGGCATAATCGGCGGGGCTGACGGCCCGACGGCAATCTACCTGGGGCCGGGGGTTATATGGCTCCTGCTGGCGGGATGTATCCTGTATGCCGCCCTGTTTGCGCTCGCCGTCCTGGGGCTTGTCCGCAGCATCCGCAAACGGCGGAGGCTCCGGACGGCCCTCTCTGCCATCCTCTGCGCGTTTTTCGTTTTGATCGCGGCGGTTGCCGTGGTCATCGCCATCCTGGCACGCAACCCCACAGTGTTCTACGAGATGCTCCAGTAGGGAATGCCTACGCGCACTGGCCGCCGCATTTCCGACAGATGATTTCCGTCTTTGCCGGATCGGCGACGGACTCCTCCAGAATCAGCTCGCCGATGCAGTCGGCTTCGATTTTACCGCCGAGGGGATTCTTCACGCTGTCGATCTTTCCTTTGACGTCCGCATGCACCGTGCTCCGTTCAAACGCAAGGTCGCAGTCCTCCATCGTGCAGTTCACGAGCGTGAGGTCGCGGCAGTAGCACAGCGGCTGCGTTCCGATGATGCGGCAGTTCACGAGCGTGAGCTTTTCCGAATACCAGCCGAGGTATTCGCCCCGGATGACGCTGTCGCGCACGGTCACGTTTTTGGAATGCCAGAAGGCATCCTTCGTGTCCAAATCCGAGTCCGCTATCTCTATGTCGCTGCAGTACTGGAACGAATACTTGCCTTTCATCGAAAGCGAGCGGATGTCCGCACCGGCCACCTCAAAGAAGGGATATTCCGAGGACTCAATCGTCACGTTCTGGACGGTCATATTCCGGCATTTCCAGATGAATTCCTCCGAGCTGGCGCTTGAGTTCCTGAGGGTCACGCCGTCGCACTCGCGGAGCGCCTTGACCCCGTTCAGGCGGCAGCCGTCCAGCACGACGTTCCGGTCGTACCAGAGGGCGGCTCGGCAGTTCTGCGTAAGCTCGCAGGCGGTGATTTCCGCATCCGAAACATGCCAGAAGGGATAGCGCAGGTTCATGCGGCAGCTGCGCACCTGTATGCCGGACGCCTCCTTGAGGGCAGACTCTCCGTCCGCAGGACCGTCGAACGTGCAGTTTTCGACCAGCGCGCCTTTCACCGCGTACAGAGCCCGCTCCTGGTCAAATGTCTGGTTCCTGTATTCCATCGTCGCCTCCCCCAAAGCATTCCGTGTGTTTCTACCATAAATATACTGGATAAACCCGCCGCTGTCTAATAATAAACCTTTATAAGTCGAACAGTGGGTAATCTGAAACAGCCCCGAAAAAGGCAACCGCAGAATCCGACCGCAGAAGGGCAGCCATGCGGCCCGACCAATCCACCGGCCCGCTACATCCCTCCGCACCGCGATGGCAAAAGCGCCGGATGTGTGGTATACTAGACCCATTCGGAAACTGCGTTTCCAAACAGGTGTACTGAGAACATCCGGGATTCCCAGAGCCGCAGGAGGGCTTATGAAGCACCCGTCCTTCATCCCCATAACCGCAACCCCCTTCCTCCGGTCGGGCTACCGCGAGCTCCTGCCCTGCCGCGACCTTGCGCCCTTCGTCCGCTGCTTCTGGTGCGCCTGGGACAGTCCTTCCGCCTCGGTGCGCGCAGGCATGGACGAAGGCCAGGGGCAGGACGGCAGGAAGCCCGGCTGCGGCACGGGCGACAGCTCCATCATCATCCCGGACGTATGCGCCGACATCATCATCACGATAGACGGAGACGGGCCTGCCGCCGACAGCCGGGAGCTTACCAGCATGGGGTTTTGCGGCGTAAGCGACCGGATGTTCCGCTCAGAGCGGCGGGAACATCCCCACCGGAGGCTGTTCGGCATCCGCCTTTTTGCGTGGCAGGCCTTCCGTTTTTCTGACGAACCGCTCTCCGGTACTGCCAACGGATTCTTTGACCTCGGCGAGCATTTTTCTTCCTGCGAAAGGCTGCTCCGGTCCAAGATTGCACCGGACATGGAGCTTCCGGCCTTCAAGGCCGCCTGCGAGCAGGTCCTGCTCGAGCTGCTTGACCGGCCGCCCCGGAAGACGCCGGAATGCAGCCCGCTCGTCCTCGATGCCGTCACGCAGATGCTCCTGACGCGCGGCTCGCAGTCCCTTCCGGCCCTGCTCAAGGACATCCATGCGGGGGAGCGGCAGCTGGAACGGCTCTTCGCAAGGCAGCTTGCGCTCTCGCCAAAGAAGGCGGCCTCGCTCATCCGCTACCAGAGCCTCTGGCAGGACGTCTGCCGGCCGCACGGCTTCGACATCCAGGATGCGGTCCTCGCGTACGGCTACTTTGACCAGGCGCACCTGCTGAACGACTTCCGCAAGTTCCACGGCATGGGGCTGGGGGAGGCCCGGCGCAACGCGGGCCTGCAGGGATAGGGACGGTAAAGGATCCGGGGCCTGCCCTTGCACGCAAAGGAGGCCCGGCGCAACGTGGGCCTGTCGGCTATTTACAATACAAAGGCGGAAAAGCGTGCTATCCTGTTTCCCATACTCACTTGGAGGTCGAGATGGATTCAATCAGTGTCTGCGGTTCGGACTGCGCGGCGTGCTATTGCAAAGACAGGTGCGCGGGCTGCACCGCCTGCAAGGGCGTCGTCTTCCACACGGGCGGCGTGGAATGCGCCATATACCACTGCTGTGTTTCGGAACGGGGCTATGCGAGCTGCCTGGAATGCAAGGAGGTTCCCTGCGGAATCTGGAGCAGGACCCGCGACCCGAAATTCAGCGACGCGGAATTCGAAGCCAACGTCAGGGACCGGCTCGGGCGCTTGCAATGCCGCGCCAGGAAAAGGGCGGGCGAGGCCGAATGAGGATACAGGAGGAACTATGAAGCTGGAAGGATTTGGAATCTTCGTCAAGGACATGGCGACGATGGTGCGCTTTTACCGCGACGCGCTCGGATTCGGCATACGGGAGGACGAGAACACCTCGAACGTGTTCCTTGAAAAGGACGGAACCCTGTTCCTCCTCTACGGGCGGCAGGACTTTGAAAAGATGACCGGCAGCAAGTTCGGCTATGCGGACAAGGTGAACGGGCACTTTGAGGTCGCCCTGGGCGTGGAGAACTACGCCGCCGTGGACCGGACCTTCGCCGAGGTCGTCGCGCACGGGGGCACGCCCGTCATGCCGCCGACGACGGAACCCTGGGGCCAGCGGACCTGCTACATCGCCGACCCCGAGGGCAACCTCGTGGAGATCGGCTCGTTCGTACAGGAGTGACGGCGGCCCGCGGCCAAAGGCAGCACGAAAGCATGCTGCCGCCCCTGGCACATCGCACAGAGGCAGGGCGGGGCAAAACTAGCGGAGGGTCCCCTGCTTCCTGAGGTAGGTGAACACTGAGTCGCTTCCCACCCAGTGGGCGGAACCGGCGTAGATGAACGTCGTGCCGCCCTCCCTGAGGTAGCGCGCTATGTCCTTGGCCCAGTCCTTGTTCCGGTCGTTTATGAGCATCTTGTAGTAGCCCTTGTAGAACTCGTGCTCGGCCTCGTCCTCCTCCATGGACTCCTGGCTCAGCCTTTCAAAGTAGGCCCGGTCGTTGGCGAGGTAGGCCTCGTACATGGCCTTCACCTCCGCAAGCTCGTCCGTCGGGTCCTTCAGGTCGTCCAGCAGGTCGCGCAGCATGTCCAGCTGCTCGTCGTAGCTGCCGTAGGTAATCACGTCCAGCTGCACCTGCAGTTCGTCCATGCCCTCCACGTCGCGGCCCTCCTCCTGTGCGGAGACAAGCAGGCCGTTGTCCAGTCCGTATTCGGGGGAAAGCCCGCTGTTCGCATAGAGCATGCTGGCGAGCGAGTATGTGGTGACCCACGGCTCAAAGAGGGCAAACTTGTCCATCATCTCCTTGTCTATGAAGCCCTGCAGGGTCTTCTTCTGTTCCTCCGTAAGTCCGTCGGTCACGACCCTGCCGCCGGCCTTCTGGAGGCTCTGCATCATCAGCTCCATCAGCTTGGCCTGAAGCTGCATGTAGTCCTTGCTGGCAATCTCGGCAACCAGCCTGTCCGCCCCCGACCAGGCCTGAACGACCCCCGGCTGCAGCGGGTACATGCGCGAGTCCCCCACGTGGAAGCTGCCCTGCACGTACACCGTGGACGGATTCCCCTGCTTGTCCACACCATCGATACGCCAGAACATCCGCTCGGGACATTCCGTAAGCGTCGCCCCCGCCTTGCCCATGGTGGCGCAGGAGCTCATAATGCATGCCATCGCCACGAGGAGCAGCGGCAGCAGCCTGTTCGCAATCTGTTTCATACGGGGGCATTATACCGTGCCGGCCGGGCTTTGTGTAGCCCTCGCAGCCCGAAGG
>CAMJAJ010000150.1 GCA_946403565.1 uncultured Treponema sp.
CGTTGCAGCAGTACATCCCGTAGCTCTCGCGGTAGTTCTTCATGATCCAGAAGCCGTAGAGCTTGGCCACGGCATAGGGGCTCCGCGGGTAGAAGGGGGTCGTCTCCTTCTGCGGCACCTCCTGCACCAGTCCGAACAGCTCGGAGGTGGAGGCCTGGTAGATGCGGCAGCTCTTCTCCATGCCGAGGAAGTGAACGGCCTCAAGGATCCTGAGCACGCCGGTCGCATCCGCGTCCGCCGTGTACTCGGGAACTTCAAAGGAAACCTGGACATGGCTCTGGGCCGCCAGGTTGTATATCTCGTCAGGCCGTATCTCCCGGATGAGCCGTATCAGGCTCTCGGAATCCGTCATGTCCCCGTAGTGCAGGTAGACCTTCCTGTCCTTGTGCATGTCCTCGATGGCATCCTCGAGGTAGAGGTGCTCTATGCGCCCGGTGTTGAAAGAGGAAGAGCGGCGGATTATGCCGTGCACCTCGTAGCCTTTATCCTGCAGGAATTCGGCAAGGTAGCTGCCATCCTGTCCCGTTATACCAGTAATCAGTGCCTTTTTCATCGCGCATACAGTATGCTACAAATCGTGAATCTTGGCAAGCCTGTGAGCCAGTGCAAAAGCCGCCTCAATACGGGAAGGTGACGGGAATCCACTGGCTCGCGTCGTCCATCTCGGCGGAGACCTTGCCCCAGGTCAGGCCCTTGGCCGTGGTCTCCCCCATGAGGTAGCCCTTCCCGTCCACGGAAAAGCTGTGGCCGGGGTGGCTGGAGGCAAAGCCCGCCAGCGCGTGGCTGAAGGTCGCGCTGACAAACATGCAGCTGTCCATGTTCATGGCGCGGAGCAGGACCGCGAGCATCATGCTGCGCGAGTCGCAGTCGCTTCCGCCGCCAAGCAGCATGGACGGCAGGGAGGCGAAGTCGCTGTTGTTCTGCTCCCGCTCGTAGCCCTGATCCTGGGTCCACTCCAAAAGCTTCTGGGCCAGGTCAGTCTCGTCCACGCAGTCCGGGGCCAGCGCATTGTAGATGTCGAACGCGGGCCGCCGGAGCCTGCCGCAGGAGTCCCTGAAGATCATCCGGTAGTAGCGCTGCCATGCCTCCTTCCAGGCCCCGTTGCCCGCATAGAGCGTCAGCAGCTCGTACTCCCGCTCGACCAGGTAGTCCGAGGCCTCCAGGTCATTGACCGAAAGGGCGGTATGCACCGTATGGCCGGCTATGTCCAGTTCCACAGGGCGGCTTTCACCCGTCTCCCGGAAGGCGTAGCTCGTGACCAGCCCGGGCGAAAAATAGCTTCCGTAGTCGATGCACAGGCTGTCTAGCGTGCTCAAGATCAGGTTTGCGCTCCGCTCGTAGTCGGCCTCGCCGCACCAGGCGAGCATGACCACCGTCCCCGCCTCTTCGGGCAGCACGGCGGAGGCGGCATAGCCCGCCATGGGGGCGGTCCCCAGTTTGAACGTTATCTCGGCAAGGGCGGTGTCCTGGTTCCGCCACTTGAAGGTCTCCAGGTCGCTCGTCGCCTTGAGCCGGCCAAGGTTGTCCTCGAGCGCCTCCCCTGCCCCCTTGTACACATCCTTGCCGTAGAGCTTGATGGCAAGGCTCACCGGAAGGAGCGAGCTTTGCAGCTGGTAGGACGAACCGTCATTGCTCGCGTTCGCCATGCGGTAGCCCTCCGGCAGGTCGATCGAGACAAGGGGATGCTCCCTGCTGATGGAGACGATTTCCGCAAACGCCCCCTGCACCGTGCAAGCCAGCAGCAGGCCCAAAACGAGCGACTTTGCCCTTGGAAATATTGCCATTTTCAGCTCCCTCCATTACAATCAAATCGGATTATGAAAAGCCTTTCAATTCTCTATGAAGACAACGAAATCCTCTTGGTAAACAAAGAAGCGGGCGTTTCGGTACAGGGCGGGGCCGGGGTCGCGCATCCGCTTGACGAGGAGCTTTCCAAGCAGCTCGGCTACAGAATCCATCTGGTGCACCGGCTGGACAAGGACACGGCCGGAATCCTGATCGTCGCAAAGAGCCCGGCCGCCGCCAGCAAATGGACACGGCTCATCGCGGGCAAGGATGTCGGAAAGGAATATACGGCGATCTGCATCGGCAGCCCCGCCGTGGACGGCAGGGAGCGCACGGAGGGGACGCTGGAAAGCACGGTGGAAGCCCACGGGCGAATCCAGAACGCGGTTAGCCGCTACCGGGTCGAACGGACAGGACTTGTCCCGCCCCAGGACGAAAGCGGCATGGCGGCCGACATGCCGAAAGACGCACAGGCTGGAGCAGGCATCCCCCTGAGCCTGCTTTCCATACGAATCGAGACGGGCCGCATGCACCAGATACGAATCCAGACCGCGCAGGCGGGATTTCCCATCGCGGGGGACGACCAGCATGGGAACTTCAAGACCAACAAGCTGCTGCGCAAGGCCGGAATCAAGCGGCTCATGCTGGCCTCGACGCGGCTCACGCTCGCGCTCGGCGGCGGACAGCGGACATTTGAGATTCCCCTGCCCCCCCACATGCAGGCCGCGGTGGACAGGTTCTTTTAGATCCCCTTTTGACGGCGGCGCCTACAGCTCCACCGACTGACCGAAGCGGGGATAATACAGATACAGGCGCACCCGGGACGTGTCCACGCCGTACATCTGGGAGACGGCCTGGGCATAGCACTCCAGCTGGCCCCGGTAGCGCTCCCGGTTGACCTCGGCGCCGCTCTTGTAATCGACAAGCACATAGCGCTTCCGGACGTCCTGGTCCGGCTCCTCCTCGTAGAGCAGGTCTATGCTTCCCGTATAGAAAACCCCGTCCCTGTACATCCTGAAGGCATGCTCGGCCTTGGCCAGGCGGCCCGCCGCCTTCGCGGTACGGAAGGCCCTGCCCAGCTCGGACGCAAAGAAGCGTTCCGTCATGGAAACGCAGATTCCGCAGACCTCGCGCGCGTCATTCCGGCTCAGGTCCATGAGGAGCCGTTCATCCGGAGCGATTTCCGCCAGGGGGATTCCGTTCGCGGCCGACTCAAGATAGCCGTGGACGAGGGTTCCGAAAGCTGCCGAACTGAACCCTCCCGGGGTAGCACCGTCGGCAGCCTCCTCCAGGTCCTCCCGCTCGCCCACTTCCCCGCCATAGCGTGCCAGCAGGGGGGCAAGCGACGGATACAGGTCCGTTTCTTCCATCCCTTCCGGCCTGCCCTCGGACACAAGCCTGCTCGGGGACATCCGGTCGGAGGCCGGACGGTCAAACGCGACGGCAGGCTCGCCCGCAAAGACCGCCTGCGCCTTCCGCACGAGAGCGGCGGCATCATGCCCCCCTCCCCTTCCTGCAAAGGCCTCCTCCTTGCTGACGGGCGCGATGGACTGGAAGAAGAACGGTGCGCCAGGAACGAACACGTCCTTTCCGGTCTGGAAGGAGGCGGACTTGGCATCCTCGTAATACGAGCAGACGATCCGCTGCATCATCGGCAGCTCGGAAAGGTCCTTGGCCGCCTTGGTCTCCTTCCAGTCACCGAGTATGCAGACGTCCTCCTCCGCTCGGGTGACGGCGACGTAGAAAATCCGCTTGAACTCCTCGGCGGCCATCCGGTTCAGGCTGTCCCGCTCCCGCTCAAAGAAGGGGTTGCCGCCGGAAGATTTCAGCCGGACGGAAAGCCCGTAGCCTGCGTCAAAGAAGAAGCTGCCGATGGACTCCGCCTTTACGCCCCCGCAGCATCCCAGGACAAATACATGGGGGAACTGCAGGCCCTTGCTCTTGTGGATCGTCATCACCGAAACGCAGTCCGCCTTTTCGACGGGGTACTCCACGTCGGAGATGTCATCGTCCAGGTCCACCTTGAAAAAGCCGGGCCGCTTGTCGCGGATGGCCCCCAGCTGGTCCACGAACCAGGCGAGCGACTGGCCCGCCGTGTCGCCCTGCCGCGCCATCTCAAACAGGAGGTCAAAGTGCTCGGAAAGCAGGTCCTCGCTCCGCCCCATAAGGAGATTGTAGCGGTAGCCGCTGGCATTCCAGAGCCTGTCCAGCGTCCGGCACAGCTTTTCCTGCAGGGCCTCCTCGCGGAAAACTGCAAAACGTTCGGCAGCCGCCCTGTAGCGGCCGTATTCTTCCGGGGACAGAAGCTCCTGGACGCTGCCGTCAAGCTCCGAGTCAAAGGCATTCCACTCACCGCTCCGGACATATTCGGCAAGGACGAGCTGCACGCCCCCGTCGCCGAGGCCGACGAAGGGAGAGGCCAGGACGGCGGCAAATGCCTTCCGGTCGGATGGGTACACGCAGAGGCGGAGCATGGCGTAGATGTCGTTGACCGGGGCCTCCTGGAAAAGGGAGCCCTGCTGGTCAAGGGCATAGGGAATGCCGAACACGTTCAGCCAGCGGATGAGGGCAGCGCGGTTCGTACGGGACCGGTCCAGCACCGCGAAGTGTGCATACGGGTTCTCCGCCGGGGCGGCGTCATGCCGTTCCCGGATCTGCCGGGCAATGAAATAGGCAATCTGGTCCTGGGTGCCGAGCAAGCTGCCCGCGGTGTCCGCCTCGGTGAAGGAGCTGTTGAACATGCAGACCCGGGTCCTGACGTTGACCTCCGTCAGGGACGGCAGGGGCAGCTCCGCGTGCGTCTGAAGGTCCACCTTGGAGGCTTTGGCTTCCGATGGGTAGGTAGCCTCGAAGAGGTCGGGGCTTTCCCGCTTGAAAACGAAGGAGCCCGTGCTGTCGTTGCCGGACGGCAGGAAGCCTCCGAAGAGCTGGTTGAAGCTAGAGAGCAGCTCGGGGACCGAACGGTAGTTGTTGTTCATCTGGAGCATCCGGCTTC
>CAMJAJ010000151.1 GCA_946403565.1 uncultured Treponema sp.
GCGGTGTAGTCGATTCCGTTTATCGTTCCGCAGTCCTCTTCGTTGACGACGACGTTCTGGGAGACATCGACCAGACGGCGGGTCATGTATCCGGCGTCAGCGGTCTTAAGGGCCGTATCGGAAAGTCCCTTGCGAGCACCGTTCGTCGAGATGAAGAACTCAATAACGGACAGCCCCTCCTTGAAGTTGGAGCGGATAGGCAACGCGATGATGCCGCCATCCGGCTTCTGCATCAGACCGCGCATGGCGGCCAGCTGGGAAATCTGCTTCTTGGATCCGCGGGCTCCAGACGCGGCCATCATGCAGATCGTGTTGAACCCGTCCTTGTCCTCCTCAAGGTTCTTCATCATCGTGTCGGTCAGCTCTTCAGTCGCCTTGTTCCACAGGCGAATCAGCTTATCGTGGCTCTCGCTCTCCGTGAACACGCCATCGATGCCCCCCTGGATGATGCTCTTCTCCTCCTCGTTCCAGGCCGCAAGCTTCTCGGTCTTTTCCTCCGGAATGAGGATGTCGTCCATGGAAAGGGTCGCGCCAAAGAAGGTGGCGTTCTTGTAGCCGCAGTCCTTTATCGCATCGAGCATCTTTATCGTCAGCCATGCACCCTTGGAATGGTACACTTCCTCGATCATCTTCTTGAGCTGCTTGTCGCCCATCTGCTCGTTGTAATAGTCGACCTCGTCGGGCATGGCCTCGTTGAAGCGCAGGCGGCCGGCGGAAGTATACACATAGGACCTTCCGGTCTTCTCATCGACCTTGACACCCTCGTTCGCGTGGACAGCCTTGGAGAGGGCCTCCACCGGCAGCCGAATCTCCGCCTGCCAGTCAAGGGAGCCGGATTCGGCCGCAAGGCGCACCTCGTCAACCGAGCCGAAGGGCTTGTACTTATACAGCTCCTGAGGCCCATCATCCTTTGCCGACTTAGTATTCTTCAGGATTCCGCTCTTCGGCAGGCCGGAATTAATCCCCTGCTCTTCTTTCGGAAGCCGCTGCTCCTCCTTCAGGAGCCGCTTCTCCTCAGCCCGGAGCTTTTCCTCCTCGTTCTGAAGCGCCTTCTTGGCCCTCTTGAACTCAGAATCCTCGACCGCCAGCTTCCTGGCCTCAAACTCGGCCTTCTTCGCCTCGAACTCGGCCTTCTTCGCCTCAAACTCAGCCTTAACCTTCGGAAGCTTCTCCTTATCGACATCAAGCTTCTTGATTCTGTCCATCGTGGTCTTCGGCTTTATGCTGGTCATGTAGTAGATGCCCAGAACCATATCCTGCGAGGGATAGACGATTGAATTTCCATTGGCCGGGTCCAGCAGGTTGCGGGCGGACAGCATGAGCGTCCAGCACTCCATCTGGGCATCCTGGGTCAGCGGAACGTGGATTGCCATCTGGTCGCCGTCAAAGTCGGCGTTGAACGCCTTACAGGCGAGCGGGTGCAGCTTGAGCGCCTTGCCGGGAACGAGGACAGGCTCGAAAGCCTGGATTCCCAGACGGTGCAGGGTCGGGGCGCGGTTGAGCATGACGGGATGCTCGCGCACCACCTCGTCAAGGATGGCATACACCTCCGGAGACTCGCTCTCGACGAGGGTCTTCGCCTTCTTTATATTGAAGACAACCTGCTTGTCCACAAGCTTCTTCTGCAGGAAGGGCTTGAACAGCTCCAGGGCCATCTTCTCAGGAAGTCCGCACTGCCAGAGCTTGAGCTCAGGTCCGCAGACAATGACCGAACGGCCGGAGTAGTCGACGCGCTTTCCGAGCAGGTTCTGCCTGAAGCGGCCCTGCTTACCCTTGAGCATGTCGCTGATCGACTTGAGCGGACGGTTGGACTGTCCCTTGACGACCTTCTGGTGCCGCTTCGTATTGTCAAAGAGCGCGTCAACGGCCTCCTGCAGCATGCGCTTCTCGTTCCTGACGATGACATCGGGAGCGGAAAGCGAGAGCAGCCGCTTGAGACGGTTGTTGCGGTTTATGACACGGCGGTAGAGGTCGTTCAGGTCGGAGGTCGCAAAGCGGCCGCCGTCCAGCTGGACCATCGGACGCAGGTCCGGCGGAATGACGGGAATCACGTCCAGGATCATCCAGCTGGGCTTGTTGGGCCGGTTGCTCTTGTCCGTCGAATCCCCGCCGGAGTTGCGGAAGTCCTCGACGATGCTGATCCGCTTGAGCAGGCGCTTGTCGCTCTTCTCCTTCTTTTCCACCATCTTCTGGCGGAGCTCGGCGGCCAGGGCATCCAGGTCAAGGTTGTCCAGCAGGGTCTTTATGGCCTCAGCCCCCTGCATCGCGGTGAAGGAGCCCTTGTAGCGCTCCATGTAGGTGTTGTACTCGTCCTCGGTCAACAGCTGCTTCGGAGTCAGCTCCGTGTCACCCGGATCGATGACGATGTACTTCTCGTAGTAGAGGACGGAGCGCAGATGGGCCACCTGCAGGTCAAGCAGGAGTCCCATGCGGCTGGGAACCGCGTGGTAGTACCAGATGTGGCTCACCGGGGCGGCCAGCTCTATATGGCCGGTCCTCTCGCGGCGGACCTTGAAGTGCGTGACCTCGACACCGCAGCGGTCACAGACGACGCCCCGGTAGCGAATGCTCTTGAACTTGCCGCAGAAGCACTCCCACTCCTTGGTCGTTCCAAATATGCGCTCACAGAACAGGCCGTCCTTCTCAGGACGCAGGGTCCGGTAGTTTATCGTCTCCGGTTTCTTGACCTCGCCGTACGACCAGCTCCTGATCGTATCAGGATCGGCCAGCTGAATCTTCAGCTTCGCAAAATTCGTGATGTCCAGTTCCTTCGGGTTACTCATTTCCATCCTCCTTGTCGCCACCGAAACCAGCTCCACCGGAACCACCCTGCTGGATGATGCTCCGCTCCTTTTCCGTCAGGCCAATCCGCTTGCCATCTTCGCCCCAGATCGTGAAGTCCAGCGCGAGGCCGCGCAGCTCCTGCACCAGGACGTTGAAGGACTCAGGAACACCGATGTTCATGGCGGGGTCGCCCTTCACCAACGCCTCATAGGCCTTGGACCTTCCGGTCATATCGTCCGACTTTATGGTCATCATCTCCTGCAGGGTATGGGCCGCGCCATACGCCTCAAGCGCCCAGACCTCCATCTCTCCAAGCCTCTGGCCTCCGAACTGCGCCTTTCCACCGAGCGGCTGCTGGGTGACGAGCGAATAGGGACCGGGTGAGCGGGCGTGCATCTTGTCATCGACAAGGTGGTGCAGCTTCATGAAGTATATGACGCCGACGAAGACCGGATTGACAAAGCGCTCACCGGTGAGTCCGTCGCGCACGACCTGCCGGCAGTCGGGGCTCAGGCCCGCCTGCTTCAGCTTCTCAGCTATCTGCTCCTGGCTCGGGGTCTGGAACGCCGGAGAGTCATACCACTCCTTCAGGACCATTCCCGCCCTTCCAAGCTCGCTCTCCATTATCTGCCCGATGTTCATACGGGACGGAACACCAAGCGGGTTCAGGCACACGTCGAGCGGAGTACCGTCCTCCAGATAGGGCATGTCCTCGATCGGGAGGATGCGGGCCACGACTCCCTTGTTTCCGTGGCGTCCGGCCATCTTGTCTCCGACGACCAGCTTCCTCTTGTCGGCTATGACGACCTTCACGACCTCGTCAACGCCGGGGTTCAGCTCATTGCCTTCCTTGCGGCTCAGGCGCTGGATGTCGATGACGACACCCTCCACTCCGTGGGGCAGGCGCAGTGAGGAATCGCGGACCTCCTTCGCCTTCTCTCCGAATATCGCGTTGAGCAGCTTGAACTCAGGGGTGGTCTCGCTGTCGTTCTTCGGGGACACCTTTCCGACGAGGATGTCGCCGGAGCGCACCTTCGCACCGACGCGGACGATACCTTCCGAATCCAGGTTGTCCAGGGTCTTGTCCGCCGTATTGGGAACATCGCGGGTAATCTTCTCCTTACCCAGCTTGGTCTCGCGGATCTCCGTCTGGAACTCGTGGATGTGGACGGAGGTGTACATGTCCTCCTGCACGACCCGCTGGCTTATCAAGACCGCGTCCTCGTAGTTGTATCCGTTCCAGGGAACAAATCCGACGAGGATGTTGCGGCCGAGCGCGAGCTCACCGGCAAAGGTCGCAGGTCCGTCGGCAATGACGGCCCCGGCCTCCACGTGCTCGCCCACCTGCACGATGGGGCGCTGGTGGTTCACCGTGTCGGAGTTGGTCTTCTGATACTTGAGCAGGACGTACTCGTCGTCCGCGATGGTCTTGTCGTTCTTTGCCGCATCGGGGCGAATCTTGATCTTGTCGCTCTCGACCCAGACCACCTCTCCGGCGCGCTTTGCCTTGATCAGGACACCGGAATCGTATGCGGTCGCCCGCTCCATGCCGGTACCGACGTGGGGCGGCTCAGGGAACAGGAGGGGAACCGCCTGGCGCTGCATGTTGCAGCCCATGAGGGCGCGGTTCGCGTCGTCGTGCTCCAGGAAGGGGACGAGCGAGGCGGAGACCGAAATGACCTGCCTCGGAGAAACGTCCATGTACTTGATGTCCTTGACCGGCCTGGTCTCGTATTCACCCTGCTTACGGCAGGGAACCATCTCGGAGGGGAAGGAGCCATCCTCCTTCATGCCCTCCATGACCTGTCCGATGTAGTACTCATCCTCCTGCGTCGCGGTCAAGTAGGAAACCTCCGTCGTCGCCTTACCGTCGACGACCTTGCGGAAGGGCTCCTCCAGGAAGCCGTACTCGTTCACCCGCGTAAAGATGGCGAGCGAGACGATAAGTCCGATGTTCGGGCCTTCCG
>CAMJAJ010000152.1 GCA_946403565.1 uncultured Treponema sp.
AACAAGCAGTACGAGGAGTACCTGCAGCGCGCCATCAACTGGCGGCTGGGGAAGTACTAGGCGATGACGGTCATCGCGGAGATAGGGACGGCCCACGGCGGCTCCCTGGACAAGGCATTTGCCCTTATCGATGCTGCGGCGGACGCCGGGGCGGACTGCGTGAAGTTCCAGTGGGTCTACGCCGACGAGATCCTGCACCCGGACACGGGCTTCGTCAAGCTGCCGGGCGGGGCGGTCAGGCTCTACGACCGCTTCAAGGACCTGGAGGTGGACGCATCCTTCTTTGCCTCCTGCCTGGCCCACGCCCACGAAAAGGGCCTGCTGTTCGCCTGCTCGCCGTTCGGCCTGCGTTCCCTGGAGGAGCTTGCCGCCCTGTCTCCCGATGCGATAAAGATAGCCAGCCCCGAGGTGAACCATTACCCGCTGCTTAAGGTATGCTCCCGCTATTACGGAAAGATTCCAATCATCCTTTCCAGCGGGGTTTCCCGGCTCGGTGACATAGAGCTGGCGGTTGACCTGCTTGAGGGGGACGGCGGGGATGCGAGCCGGTCCTGTGCTCAGGCCCATGCAGGCAGCGGCACTTCAGCTGCGGCTCTGCCTCCCTTGACCCTGCTCCACTGCATTACGAGCTATCCTGCGCCGGAGGAGGAGTACAATGTCCGCTGCGTGGACACGCTCCGCCGGGTATTCGGCCTTTCCACGGGCATAAGCGACCACAGCCTGGATCCCGTCCTGGTCCCCGTGCTTACGACGGCGGTGGGCGGGGTGATGATAGAGAAGCACATCACGTTGAGCCGCAAGACCGACGGGCTGGATGACCCCGTCGCGCTGGAGGGCGAGCAGTTTGCCCAGATGGTGCAGGCCGTGCATCAGACTGAAGCGGTGATGCACAAGTGCGAAAAGGACGGTGTTCCCGAGGCGGCCCTGCCGGAAATCGTCAGGCAGATGGCGGCCCAGTACGGCCTCAAGAAGGTGGAGGCTACCTTGGGAAACGGTGCCAAGCGCTTGGCTGCGAGCGAGCGGGAAAACTACGGGCGCACCAACCGGAGCCTGCATTATATGCGCGCCATGAAGAAAGGCGAGCGGATAGGGGAGGGCGACGTCGCCATCGTGCGGACGGAAAAGGTCCTGACCCCGGGCATCTCGCCTGAGTTCGCTTCCCTTGTCGGCGGCTGCGTCCTTTCCCGCGACGTCACGGCGGGGGCGGGCGTGGACTGGGAGGACCTGGTCACCCGCTGAGCGCTCTTGACTTTGGCCCGCCCTGTGGTACAATAGCGACAAGTTCCAAAAGTCCAGGCGGACTAAAGTCCACGGACTTTTGCACCTGGCCCAATAAAACGATCTCAGGAAGAAAAGGAGTTTTTCCATGAAACGAATCAGTGTTTTGCTTGCCGGCCTGCTGCTTGCAGCTGCCGCGTCTTTTGCCCAGGATTCCATGCTCACGCCCCCGGAAGCTGCCGGGGAGGCTGCCCATGACGAGGCTTCCCCCGTTGTGCTTCCGCGAGACCCGGAGGACGGAAGCGTCATAGACCCCTCCGTGGCGAGCGCGGAATGGGCCGCCGCCAAGTTTGCGGATTTCAAAAAGGATGACTCCATGTGTGATGACGGCACCGCCCTCTATGAGGACGCGCTCCGCAACGAGGCCCTGCGGAATCATCCGGAATGGCCCATCTGGGCCATCGACATTGCGCTGGAGGATGCGAGGAATTCCTACCTCCGCGCCATGCTGTTTCCCCGATGAAACGCCTGTCCAAGGCGCAGGGAATCCTTGTCTTCTATCTGTTTGACCTTGTCCTGCTCCTGCTCCTGCTCTTTTCCTTTTTGCCCTTCATGCGGCGGGGGCAGCCGTCGGCCAGGGACACGGCCCTGCTGAACCCCTCCGTCCGGGAGGAAGTCGCCCGGATAGAGCTGTCCCAGAAGGAGGCCGGCGGGCTTTCCGGCCGTCGGACGGTCGTCCTGGAGCGGAAGGAAGGCGTGTGGCTGGGGAGCTCCAGCGATGGCAACGGCGAGTTCACCTGGCCTGCCGACGTGCAGGCCGTGGAGCGGCTTCTTGCGCTTTCCTGCTCGCTCGTCAGGTCCTATGAGAAGTCCTCCTCCCGCAAGGACTGGGGGGCGTTCGGGCTCAAGGAGGGAGACGCCTTCTCGCTTTCATTTTATGACGCCACCCGGCGGACGCTTTCTTCGGTGTTCTTTGGCGGCGAGGACCCCCTTACCCAGCGGGTCTATGTCCGTTCCGCCTCTGATGTCACGGTCTACGAGCTGGACGGCGACATCCGGCCCCTTTTGAGCGCAGACGAGTCCTTCTGGGCAGACCCCTTCCTGTATCCACAGTGCCTGACGGGCCTGGGGAGGGATGAGGCCGAGCTTCATCTCAGGCGGGGCCGGTTGGAGAATATCCGTCCCCGGGACGGCCTTCCGGTGGACTATCAGGAGCAGATGTACTTTGGGAACGGGGCGGAGCTGTCATTCAGCATATACCGGAAGGATTCCTCGTTCATCGTGATTCCAACCCTGACTCCCGGCCCCGCCGCCTCGCCGGAGGAGCGGGCGGCCCTTGCTTCCATAAACTACCGCTACGGCATCAGCGGGGTCACGCTGGAAAAGCTGCTTGAGGAATGCCGGCAGGCCGAATAGGGCGGTTTGGGCGGGCCGTTAGTCCGTCGTGATCTTGTCGATGATGATGCTGACTTCCTCAAGCATGATACCGGTGTTCCGTTCGACGTTCCCGATTATGTACTCCTGCAGCTTGCGGATCGTGCCCGTCAGCTGCTTGCCGAAAGGCACGTCGATCGTCAGCACGATGCGGTATCCCTGCTTCACCGTCTTGATGACCAGCTTCCTGACATGTATCTTGATGTCGTTGTCCTGGTCAAACTGGTCTATGCAATGCAGGACCATCTCCACCAGGGCCGCCTGGGAGATTTCCAGCCTTCCCTTCTTGCTGAACTCCGGGGTCACGATGGACTTCTCCTCCAGCTTGTCCTTCTTGAACCGCTTGCTGTTCTTGCCGAGCTCGTTGGAAAGGAAGTCGCGCACCGAGGAATAGAAGATCTGCGGGTAGGACTTCTTCACCTCTATGGCGGGGACGGGGATGACGTGCTTGCCCTCCGCGTTCCGGCTGACGATGGCTTTCTGGATTTCCTCCTGGCTCGCAATCTGCTCTATGTTGATGATTTTCTCCGGCTGGGGGATTTGCAGGCGGTCGCATATCTTCTGCACCATCTTCTCGCTGGTGCCGATGATGAGTATCTTCTTTATTCCCTGCTTCTGCATGGCCTTTGCGACCGCGTCGCGGTGCTCCTTGTCGTCAAAGAGTGCCACCCGGACCGCGCCCATGTAGGTCTTCTCGTGCTTGGCGGACTTTCCCGCCACAATCTTCTCGTCCTGTATCAGAAGCCCGTCGTCGATTATGGCCGACAGCGCGTACTGCTCGGCGATGAGCTTGGCCCGGAAGCTTTTTCCCGTGCCGCTTTTGCCGACGAGTGCATAGATGGTCATTCCGTTGTTTCGTAACTTTGAAAAAATACTCATATCCTTCAAGGGCGATTAAAGGCAGTTTCAAAAGTCTGCTGGACTTTGGAAACTGGTCAAACTAGCCAGGGCAAAAGCACGGGAATACACACACACACACACACACACAACGCTAGCAAGGCGTTGCGTTGTGGACTAGCAAGGCGTTGCGTTGTGGACTAGCAAGTGCGTGGCATTGTGGTGCCGTGAACTTTTGCAACTGGTTCATTATACTTTCCACAGGGAACTTTTTCAAGGGAAGCGCATCCGTCGGCACAAAATGTCTCCGCTACGAAGGCTTCGAATTCCGGCGGCAGGGAGGCCTCCAGCCGCTCTGGAAGGGCGAGGGGATTGTCCGGGGGAAACTCCAGCGCAAGGGCATGCAGGAAGAAGGCGCCGCCGTTTCCCGTAGTGCGTGCGCTGCCGCCATACGCGGTGTCTCCGTAGAGGGGGTGTCCGTGCAGGGCCGACTGGGCGCGGATCTGGTGCTTGCGGCCGGTCTGGATGCCGTACTGTACAAGTGTTAGCTCGTGCCGGCCCTCGCGTCCCTGGCAGAGGGCCCGGTAGGAGGTCCGTGCGAGCTGCCCTCCCTGCCCGCTGGCGGCCCTGACCGTATGGAAGGCCCTGCCGTCCGCCGCCCCGCCGGCTTCCAGCCGGTCCGCCCAGCTCCCTGCCGCTTCAAGGCGGCCCTGGCAGATTCCGAGGTAGCTCTTCCGTATTTCGTGCCGCTGGATGGCCGCGCTGAACCAGGCGGCCCCGCGCGCGCTCCGCGAGATGGCGAGTATGCCCGACGTGTAGCGGTCCAGCCGGTGCAGGGGGGCAGGAGTGAAGGAAAGCGAGTCGTGCGGCCCTGCCAGCCACTCCTCCCTGACGATGCGGCTTATGCTGTCCTCCGAGCTGGCGGAGGGTTGCACGCTGATTCCCGCCGGCTTGTTGATGAAGAGGAGGTCGTCGTTCTGGAAGATGATTTCAAGCCGTAGTCTGGATCCGGTCGCGGAGCGCGGCGCGGGGCGGGGCGGCGGAACGGCGGCGGCTGCCTCCGGGGGCTTTCCCGCATCGCCTCCAGCTCCTGACGTTCCGCCGACAAGAAAGCGCGCAATCTCAATCCGGTCTCCGGCATGGACCCGTGCCGACGGTTCTGCCTTGTTTCCGTTCAGCTTGATGAGCCGTTTCCGCAGCGCCTGGAAGATGTTTGTTCCGCCATGCTGCGACTCCTGCGGGGCGGGACGGGGCTGGCC
>CAMJAJ010000153.1 GCA_946403565.1 uncultured Treponema sp.
CAATGATTTTTACAGCAGTCTCATAATCCGTCAGTAGGACATGTTCCGAGGGGGCCTCGGGATATGCACTCATCGGGACATGCATTTTTCGAAATGCTTGAAAGACCGGGGAAGCTGTGCTATGCTTTCTCCATGACCAACGCACGCCATTCCAGCACGACAGACATCACGAGATGCATTGCCCGCTATTTCTATGCGGCGGTTCTGGACGATTGCGATGCGACGCCCGGCATATTGCAGGACTTCCTGACTCCGGGCGGCGACATCGACATGGGAAGGCTGCTCGACCGTGCCAGGGCTGACGAAGCTGTCAGGGAAACGCTGCTCAGGTATATGCCCGCCGACCTGCTTGCTGTCAGTGACGGGACGCTGCAGGAAATCGACGACGTGTTTGCGGACAACTGCAAGGGCTCGCGGAAGCTGGGCTATGTCGGTGCCGTGCTGGAGGTCCTGTATGATGCAAGATTCCAGGCGGAATTCAACCGGCTGACGGGCGGCTGGCTGGCCGGCAAGATGGGGGACAGGGATTGGAATCCGCTCGCTGCGAGCCTGATCGTGGCATTCCTGGATGCCGTATATGACGGCGGCTATTCTGCCGTCACCGAGCGGAAGCAGATCGGGAAAAAGGAACGGGCGGACGGACAGGCGGCGGGAAAACGAAAGCGCGTGGAGCTGCTGAACAATCCCTTTTCTACCTACAAGGTCTATGCCCAGGGTGAGTACTCCAAGATTCTGATAAGTTACCGGGCCGGCCATACGGCGGTTCCGCTGGCGGCCATGGGGAAGGATGGCTTTACGGTTATCTGCACCGACACGGTGCCATGCACGTACAGGACCAAGACAGGAAGCGATAAGACGGGCTCGATCAGCGAGGTGGTCCCGTATGAGGAGATGCGGAAGTTCAAGGGGACGGACGGTGGAAAGTCCGAGTGGCTGCGGAACTCTGACCTCCTGGACCGCCAGTGCCATGCCATAAACGAAATCCTCCAGCGCTTCAACAGCTATGTTCCCTACGACCTTGACTCCAAGTACCGCACGTTGGCGGACCCCGGCACGGCGGCGCAGGGGCTGCTGTCCGCCGGACTGAAGCGCCGTGAAAACGGAGGGCCGACCATCCGGGAGCGGATCTTTGCGAGCTGCCGCTATCTCCGTTCCCAAAGGAACAGGATGTATGCGTTTCAGGACGGGAACCGTTTCAGCAAGGGCGAGGCCCAGTTCGTAAGCGAGCATTTCTGCATGGTCTTCCCCCATCTGGCGGGCGAAGGAAGGTTCACGCTGCTGGAAAAGATACAGAGGCTCGTGCGCTTCATGGCCGACCATCCGAAGGATTCGTATACGGTCAAGATCGCAAAGAGCAAGGTGTGGGCAGGCATCACGAGCAAAATGCAGGAGCGCAAGGGCATGCCCGACAAGGACGACGGGGATGATGTCGTTTCCCGTTCCGACAGCAAGGCAAACATGCTCGCGGAGGGTGCTCCCCGGGATTTTGAGAACCCGCCTGAAACGGACGTGATAGAGGACGAGCCTGGCTCCCTCTATTCGGCGAAACTGATGAAGCTGTTCGATGACTACTTCTCGAAGGCTCCGGCGTTCCGGTCCTGCATGAACAAGTATATCAGGCACTTTGAGAACATTCCGTCTGTGGAGCTGGACGGACACTATAAGGGCATGCAGGAGGACCTCCTTGCTGCCAGCCTGTGGGACGCGCTGCCGGAAAAGGGCCGGACCATCAAGCGGAAGGAGATAAAGGGCTTCTTGGCTGGAAAACATTCCGTGCGCTGGAGCGAGCTGCGGCAGGCATTCTTCCAGAATCACGAGGGCAACCTGGAAAAGGCCCGGATGTACTTTGCCCTGAAGAACCTTGACAAAGACCATGAATGGCGGAGGACCTGGACAATATACAAGCAGTGCGAGACTGTCGATAAGGCGGCCGAAAAGCGTGCGGGCATGCTGTTTGAAAAGAAGATGGACATGGTCTACGAAGAGTTCGAAAAGTACAGGGTGGCGCGATGACAAAGCAGGATAGGATGGAGCTTCTGAACGGCATCAGGCTGGAGAACGGATTTTACCCGGTCTACGTACAGTGCTGCAGCGAGGAGAACACCTCCACGATTGAACATCTGGAAGGTATCTTTGACCTGCAGGACGGTACGGACTATACCTATTTGTTCGCCGTCGCCGAGCTTCTGGTGGACAGGGACACGGTGGAGGCCGTAAAGGATTACCTGCTGGAAGAGAACGCCCGCAGCAAGGAGGACATACCGCAGCCTGGCTGGGATGAGAAGCTGCTGGTCTTTACTGCGATGGAGGACAATCCCCTGTTTTTCGCCATGGCCTGGAACTGGACCACGCTCGTGAAGCAACGCCTGCTCGACCGGCAGGGGGCGGACGGCAGGCGGCCTTTGTTTGGCGGCCCCGCGGCGGGAGAATCGGATGGCTCCCCGGCGGAGGATGTGGACGGCGGCTGGGTCGAGCTTCTGGCCGCATCCACCGGCAACACGCAGTTCGGAGAGAAGGCCGTCGTGGGCCTGGGCACGCTGTTCATCGACTGTCGGGAAAAATACGGCGAGTTCTTCGTCGGCCTGAAGGTCAATGCGGAACTGCGGGGCAAGAACCTCACCGTCAGGCAGCGGATACTGCTCAAGGACTCGGGACGGGAGCTTGTCGCCGTCATACGGACGGGAGCTCCGGCAGGGATGGCATACTCGCAGCCCTTCCCGGTCGAAGAGCTTGGAAACCCCGCGAAGGGATTCAAATACCTTGGCGAGCCTGAGATAGCCAGCGAGGACTAGGCCGCATGCCCGACTTCTACGTTCCCGTCATACACGAAACGAACGGCGACAAATGCCTGTACAGGCTGCTGGTGTCCGTCCAGACAGGAAGCCTTGCCGATTTTTCGGTCTGCGGCAGGGCGAAAGGGCAGGGGAATGAAGCCGTGGACTGCATTATAGACAAGGCGGCATCCTGCCTGGGGATGGTCCCCAAGGTCGCCGTCCACCTGATGAACCTGAACGGCGTGGACTGCCTGTCCGCCAGCAAGATCTCCTCCGGCACGCAGTCGATAAGCCTGGGCATCATCACGGCGATCGAATACATCACGAAGGGACGGCAGCTGAACGCGGCGTGGGATTCCATTGTCATCACCGGCGATTACGACTGTCAGAGCGGAGAGCTCCTGCAGGTGGGTCGAATCGAGGACAAGGCGGAGGCACTGGCAAGGTTTGCGGACAGGAATCCGGCGGCGCAGGTGCTGTTCGTCTACATCTCTGACAGCCCCCTGCCTGAACGCGTGACATCCTGTTTCGCAGGGAACGTCAGCTTCTGCCCGATTCCTGCGGGGACAAAGGCCGCGGACTATTGGGCGGAACTGTTCAAGCCGGAGTTCGACAGGACGCAACGGCGCTTCCTGGACCGGGCGCTGCTGTTCGACCGGTCCGCGCCTTTCGTGCGCAACGAGCAGTTCAAGGCTGCCCAGAAGGAGGCCCGTACGGAGGACTGGAAGGGCTACTTCATCTACGGAGAGGGTGAGAGCGGCAAGACCTCGTTCGCATACCGCCTGTGCTGCTACCTGATGAGCGTCGGCGCATACTATGCCCCCCTGTGGGTTTCCGTGGACCCGTCGAGCGGCATGAACGCTCTGGCGCACTCTGCGGATTCCAAATACAACGGGCTGACGCGGGCCATCTGCGACCAGCTGCTTCCCTTCTGGAAGGACTCGGACGGCCTTGCCCAGGTGTATGAGCTTTTGTGCAGCAGGAACTACCTCCTGGTCATAGACAACCTGGAGCTCCAGTCCTGCGGCCTCCTCGAAGGAATCCTGAAGGAGACCTTTTCGGCACTCAAGATGCAGCTTCCGGTGATTATAACGTCGAGGTACGGGGACGGGGCACCATCGCTGGAAAAGGCCTGCTCCATACGGAACATACGGACCGGACGCTTTTCCTTCGAACAGTGCCGGGAAGTCATGCTGGGCAGCAATCCTGATTTCGCCCTGATAGACCAGCACAAGCAGGATGCGCTTGTGGCGGCCCTGCTGGAGCAGTATGCCGATGCTCCGGGTGTGATGGCGTTCGCCGCGAAAATGGCGGACCCGGATTCAGCCGACGACGTCCTCCGGTCGCTGGAGGAGCAGGGCGGGCTTTTGCAGGACTATATGGCGGGCCTTGTCCGGGAGTCCTTCCTGCAGCTGCCCGAGCAGGCCAAGGGCTTCTTGTACTGCTTCGTCAGGAAGTGCGCCGAAAAGCGTGGATTCCTGCCGGACACTGGCAGCTCTCGGACGAATACCGCCAGCTCCCAGGCGCATACTGGTAGCCCCCGGGAGCATATTGGCAGCCCCCGGGAGCATATTGGCAGCCCCCGGGAGCATGCCGCCCGCCTGCTCCGGCCGAGCGACTTTGAGGACGAGTTTGCTTTTGACGCAATCGAGGCGTGCCTTCGGACGCTCAGGAGCTTGAACTTCATCTACGAGCTGGACGGCGGGGCCTATTGGATGAAGTCCAGCTTGTACCGGATCCTGATTGTCCATGATTTTGGTTTCGCGGGAAAGGACAGGTTCATCGACATCAAGATGCAGCTGCATACCGCCGTCACGGTGTACCAGGAAAGGCAGCTCGTCGAACGTTTCCTGCACCGCCTGCGGGATAGCGGAGCGGGGGCGCCAGAGTACATCGAAAGCCTGCTTTCGGATGCCGTGCTGTTTGGCAGCGGAACTGACCTGCTGGAGCTGCTGCTCGATGAAAT
>CAMJAJ010000154.1 GCA_946403565.1 uncultured Treponema sp.
ATAGCCGGGATGGCCGAGGCGGACCGGAAGGCCGACGGTGAAGACGGGAAGGCTGTGCCTGCGGCGGCGGATGATCCCGCGCCGGCCCCGGCGCCGGAAAAAGCGGCTGCCGTTTCTGGAAAGCCGGTCCTGCCCGCCGCGCCGGAAGGGGTGGATGTTGACCTGACGGCCCTTTCCAGTACGATGGTCTATTCCGAGGTGTTCAACATGATGGTGTCCCCGGAGAAGTATATTGGCAAGACGATCAGGATGGCAGGGCAGTTCTATTCCTCCTATGATGAATACCGGGACCGCCGCTACTATGCCTGCCTTATCATGGATGCGACCGCCTGCTGTGCCCAGGGCATGGAGTTTGAGCTGGACGGGAGCTTCCGCTATCCCGAGGATTACCCGGAGGAAGGCGGCATGATGTGCGTGGTCGGTGTGTTTGACTCCTATGAGGAGGACGGCTGCGCATACGCCACGCTCAGGAACGCCCGCCTCGTCCGCGGTTGATCCGGGGCTTTCTTTTTTCACTGTACACATCTATCTGATAGTCCTCTGAGCCAGTTGCAAAAGTCGGTTACTTTTGCACTGGCTCACGAGGGCCTCATCGCACTGCGTGCAATTACGGCCTTCGCAGGTTAATTTCGTCCAGTTTCAAAAGTCTGTCTGGACTTTTGAAACTGCCTCCTCTGAATCCGGTTTTGAGCCCGGTGCGCTCTCTGCGCCCGCCGCGGTTAGATTCTGCTTTTATCGTTAGTGTCCGTTTAATTTGGTTTAGTTTCTTGACATTTTTGTTAGCTTGATATAATCTACTGGTAACGCCGTTAGGCTAAAACAACCAAAACGGTTGCAAAAGTCCACTGCTAGAAGGGAGTAAGATACACATGCCTTTGACCATGGCCAATCCGGAGGAACAGTTCCTTATCAAGAAGATCAACGGAAACGAGGAGGTGCGCCGCTTCCTGGAAAACCTCGGCTTCGTCGCAGGCTCGCAGGTCTCGGTCGTCTCCAAGATAGGCGGAAACCTTATCGTCCAGATTTTGGACAGCCGCGTCGCCATAAGCCGCGAGATGGCGCAGAAGATCATCGTTTGACAGGGAAATAGGGGCCGTATGGCCTTATCGTGAGGAGAAATATATGACGTTGAGGGAAGTGAAGACGGGCCAGACGGTCACGGTCGAAAAACTGCTTGGCGAAGGGGCGGTGAAACGCCGCATCATGGACATGGGGATTACGAAGGGTACGGAGATTTACGTGCGCAAGGTCGCCCCGCTCGGAGACCCCGTTGAGATAACCGTCCGCGGCTACGAGCTTTCCGTAAGGAAGGCCGACGCAGAGCTGGTTCAGGTCAAGTAAGGCAGGTGGTTTGAATATGATAAAGATAGCATTGGCAGGAAACCCGAACGCGGGAAAGACTACGCTTTTCAACGCCCTTACCGGCTCCAACCAGTTCGTCGGCAACTGGCCGGGAGTCACGGTTGAAAAGAAGGAGGGCAAGCTCAAGGGGCATGACGGAGATGTCGTGGTCACCGACCTGCCTGGAATATATTCGCTTTCACCATACACGCTGGAGGAGGTCGTCTCGCGCGACTACCTGGTCAAGGAGCGGCCCGATGCGATACTGAACATCGTGGACGGAACGAACCTGGAGCGCAACCTCTACCTGACTACCCAGCTTGCGGAGCTTGGCATTCCTATGGTGGTCGCCGTCAACATGATGGACGTGGTCAAGAAGAACGGAGACAAGATACACATAGAGGCGATGTCCGAGGAGCTGGGCTGTCCCGTGGTCGAGATTTCCGCCCTCAAGGGAACGGGATGTACCGAGGCAGCCAAGCTTGCAGTGGAAAAGGCAAAGGAAAAGAAGCCGATGATGTACAAGCACCGCTTCGAGGGCTGCGTGGAGCATGCCCTGGCCCACATCGAGGAGGCCTCTGTCCATGACCTGCCGTCCGAGCAGCACCGCTGGTATTCAGTCAAGCTCTTTGAGCGGGATGAAAAGGTCATCAAGGCGCTCGGCCTTTCCGCCGACAAGCTTGCCCACATGGAGGAGGACATCAAGTCCTGCGAGAAGGAGCTTGACGACGATTCAGAGTCCATCATCACGGCGGAACGCTACAAGTACATCGAGTCCATCATCAAGAAGTGCGTGACCAAGAAAAGGCGGGGCAACCTTTCCACCTCGGACAAGATAGACCGCGTGGTGACCAACCGCTGGCTGGCCCTGCCGATTTTTGCTGCGGTCATGTTCATCGTCTACTGGGTCGCGATGGTGGCCGTCGGTACGCCCGCTACGGACTGGGCCAACGACGGGCTCTTTGGCGACGGCTTCCACCTTTTGGGAATCGGGACGGCGGCCTACGAGGAGGCTGCGGAGGAATACGGCGATACTGCCGAGGTCCTTGCGGCCCTTGAGGAGGGCGGTACAAGCTATGTGGTCGTGGACGACGAGACGATGGAGGTTTCCGAGCCGATTGAAATTACGGAAGAAATCGCCGCCGGAGCTAGGGAAATGGCCGAAAAATACGGCGAGGAAGGCCCCGACCCTGCCGGGTACGGCATTTGGGTCCCGAGTATTCCTGCCTTGATAGAAGGCGGCCTTGATGCCGTTGGCTGCGCTGACTGGCTCAAGGGCCTTATCCTTGACGGTATCGTGGCAGGTGTCGGCGCAGTGCTCGGCTTTTTGCCCCAGATGCTTGTCCTGTTCATATTCCTGGCCTTCCTTGAGGCATGTGGCTACATGGCCCGCATCGCCTTCATCTTGGACCGGGTGTTCCGCCGCTTTGGCCTTTCCGGCAAGTCGTTCATTCCTATGCTCGTTGGTGTGGGATGTGGAGTTCCCGGAATCATGGCCTGCCGCACGATCGAGAACGAGCGCGACCGCCGCATGACAATCATGATTACGACCTTTATCCCCTGTGGTGCAAAAGTTCCCTTCATAGCCCTCGTCGCAGGAGCGATTTTTGGCGGCTCCGCCTGGGTTGCGACTTCTGCCTACTTCATCGGAATTGCCGCGATAATCTGCTCCGGCATCATCCTTAAGAAGACCAAGCCCTTCCTGGGCGAGGTGGCACCATTTGTCATGGAGCTTCCCGCCTATCACTGGCCCACGGTCGTCAATGTCCTCCGTTCCATGTGGGAGCGCGGCTGGTCCTTCATCAAGAAGGCCGGGACGGTCATCCTGCTTTCTACGATAGTGATTTGGTTTCTGTCCTACTTTGGCTGGACTGAAGACGGCTTCGGGATGATAGAGAAAGAGCAGATGGACGCAAGCATCCTTGCCAAGGTGGGCAGCCTGATCGCCTGGATTTTCACCCCCTTGGGCTGGGGCAACTGGCAGGCGGCGGTTGCGTCCATTACAGGCCTGGTTGCAAAGGAAAACATCGTCGGTACGATGGGAATCCTCTACGGCGGGGAGGAGACCTGGGCCAATATGGCCGAAGCCTTTACGCATCCGGCGGGCATGTCCTTCCTGATCTTCAACCTCCTGTGCGCACCCTGTTTTGCCGCCATCGGAGCGATAAAGCGCGAGATGAACAGTGCCAAGTGGACCTGGGCCGCAATAGGCTGGCAGTGCGGCTTTGCCTACGTCGTAGGGTTCTGCGTCTACCAGTTCTGGAGCATGTTGGCAGGAAGCGGCAGCGTCGTGGGCTTTGCCTGTGCCCTTGTCGTGTTGGCCTGTTTTGTCTGGCTTTTGGTTAGGAAGCCAACGGCCGCGAAATAACACTTGGGGAGGAAATGATATGCTTGGTACTGTGATAGTGGGGCTTCTGCTTGTTATTGCTGTCGCTGCGATCGTTTCCTCCTTGGTCAGGAAGGCCAAGGGGGGAGGGGGCTGCTCCTGTGGATGCGGCTGCTCCTCCTGCGGCGGTCGCGATGCATCTGGCGGCGACAAGTCCTGCTGCCATCGGTGATGGTTCGTTAGTGAATGGCCTTGGCCGTGTATGAGACGGTCTTGGCCTTGTAAAAGCGGAGCGCGGGGGCCTTGTAGCCGTCTGCTCCCAGTCCGGCCTTGAGGCTCAGGCGGCGCAGGAAGGCTTCCTTCGTGTAGCCCCGCTCCGAGGCGAGCGATGCCTGCAGGAGGGTCTCCCGCTGCCCGGGATTTTCTGCATCCGGGTTCACCAGCAGGAGGGAGTCCAGCCCGGGGACAAAGTCGTCCCAGCCGTCCATCTCTTCCCAGTACGAAAAAATCGATATGTTGATGAAAAGCCCGTCCAATTCCTCGGGACGGATGTAGTCGTAGCGGGGGTCCCGCGCGGCCTCCCAGCTCGCATATCCAGCCCCGGCTTCTGCGTCTCCTTGGGCAAAATCCAGCCCGGAGTAGAGGGCAAGGCAGCCCCGGTCTTCTGTTGCCGTTCGGTAGCGGACGGCTATGCCTCGGCTTTTCGCCCGGCTTCGCGGATCGTCAAAGGCGCAGCGGCTTGAGGGAGCTGGAGGGAGGGGCTTGCCGGAAAAATATGCTTCCAGTGCCGTGAGCGCGGTACGGTGCAGCTGCTCCAGCTCCTCTTTTTGCGCGTAGGGCACAAGTGCTGTTTCTCGTGCACGCCGGTCCTGCATGGCCTGCAGGACTGTGGCGGTCATACCGTCATCCGGGGCGTAAGCGGCGACTCTCTTGCGGGCGAAAAGCTCCTGTATGGCGGGCGGGGCGTTCAGCCAGAGGTAAGCACCCCGGTAGAAGCCGCACCGGTAGCCTTGGAAAAGCCCTGGCTCGTCCTTCCAGCGGTCAAAGGCCGCGA
>CAMJAJ010000155.1 GCA_946403565.1 uncultured Treponema sp.
GACCGAGAAGAACATCTACGTCGTCAAGGCCCTGTCCGAGGACGACATAGAGATGACATACAACGGGACGGAGACGGCGGCGGACTCGGGCATCTGGCAGTACCGCTACTCTCAGGTCGACAACCTTAAGCTGACGGTAGAAAACAACTACACTGGCGACAATGCGAATACCGGCACGCACTCGTCCATAAAGGTCAATGTCGCCAGCTCTCTTACATCCTGGTCGGGCGGTTCGACAATCACCACGCCTAGCAGTGCTGAAGAGACGGACGACACCAAGGTGGAGAACATGGATTTGTTGGACGGCTCCCATACCATCACCATTACCCTCTCCAAGCCCCTGTGCAAGGACAAGACGGTCGAAAAATCCATCACGGCAAAAATGAAGCCCATAAGGGTACGGGTGGGTACTGATAACGGCGGTGAAGAAAAAGTCCATATCAACTTCTCCGGGGCGGATGAAGAATCTATGACTGGAACACTACACATCGGAGTGAATCCGCACGGCCAGTATACCTATGCCTATGGTGGAACTAACACTTCTGGTTCTTGCGATTGGAAACAAATTAAGGATCTTGGTGGCCACGACTGGTCATCTGGCGATGATTCCTGCGGTCTTGACAGCAATCCGTGGGACCTCTTCATAAACAACAAGGACGACCTCCTCTGCTACAAGACTGAAAACGTGGATGGGGATGACAACCTTTATAAGAATCTGATAAAGGTTGATTATGTTCCGGATATGAAGTCCAGCAGGGTCAGGCTGGATGTTGCGGTTCGGACAAACGGTTGTACCTATCGCGTTGATAACGGTAATGATTCGGATCATTATTTCTTCTTTAGCTTGGACGACAGCTACTAAGGGCTTCTGCCGGGGCTGCTGCCGGCGGACTGGTGGATTTCATCGGTAGTATTCGGTAGTATATGGTATAAAGGAAGTTGCGACGGAAAGGAATAGAGGACGTATGGAAGAGACGGACGGAAACGAAACGGAAGGCAGTCTGGTCGCGCCGGAGGAGCTGGCGCGGCGGATAGCAAGCTTCCTGAATGGCTACTACCTCATCGACATCTGGAAGGACCGGGAGTCCTATTATGCCCTGACGCCGGAGGATTTCAAGGCATATCCCGGCTGTATCTGCGGCCTGTTCGTCATCCATATTATGTCAGGGGAGCTTAAGGAGGCCGGCGAGCTTCTGCAGATGTTCGAGGAGGAGCATTTCATCCGCCTGGCCATGGAGCTGGTGTTCCCCATGACCACTCCCGGCCGCATCATTGAAATAGTGAAGACCATGAAGCGGAAGGACATCCATATACCGCAGGTGCAGATCACGGCAGGCCGTCCTTCCGTCCTGAACGGGGTCGGGGATTTCACCCGTTTTGCCCCCTTCCTCAAACGGAACGCCGAGCGCTTCATAGCGGGCATGAGGCACATCTACGACGAGACGGTCATCGATGCCATGTACAACCTTGCGCTCGCGGAATGGTACTACCAGCAGAACCAGATCATGGACGCGGGCCTGCTCGTCACCCGCACCTTACGGGCCTTTGACAACGACCAGCAGCGCAGGCTCCTGTTCGTCGCCCTCTACCTGCAGTCCAAGCTGCAGTTCGCGAGCGGCAAGATGGGCAACGCGGGAAGCTACATACGGAACATCCGCCGCTTCGTGAGGACCGCGGGCGAGCAGGAGTTCTCCTACAACATAGACGCGGCGGAAGCCTACACCGCCCTGTACGATGGGAACTACGAGTTCCTTACCCGCTGGCTTGCAGGCAACGCGCCGGACGAGCTTGCGGACTTCTGCATGCTGGACCTGTACCGCTACATGGTGAAGATCCGCTGCTACATCGTGTACCGCAAGGACATGGCCGTGATTGCCCTGGTGGAACGCCTGCGCCCGCTCCTGCAGGAGGGCGGCAGGATCATGGACCTGTGCGAGCTGGACCTGCTGCTCGCGATCAGCTTCTTCCGCGCGGGCGAGAAGGATCTAGCCTTCACGGCCCTGGAGCGTTCCCTCAAGATTGCCAAGCGGCGGGGCTTCTACCGGCTCGTGGTGGACGAGGGGGCAGGGGTGCTCCCCGTCCTGGCGGCCTACGTAAAGAAAAAGGGGGAGACCCCCTTCCTGGTGAAGCTCGTGGAAGGCGCGCGGGACATGGCGTACTGGTACCCCCTCTACCTGAAGCCCGTCAACAAGGGCGGCGCCACCTTCTCCCGGATAGAGGTGGGCGTGCTCAAGTTCCTGGAACAGGGCTGCACCAAGGAGGAGATCGCCGACTTCTACTTTGTCAGCGTGAACACCGTCAGGTTCCACGTGAAGAACATATACAGGAAGCTGGAGGCCTCCTCTGTCCACCAGGCCGTGTGGGAGGCCCGGCTTTTGGGAATAATCTAGGCACTGGCAAGCCCACTTGCCGCAGGCAAGTGGACTTGCCGGAGAAAAGTGGACTTGCCGATGACAAGTGGGGCGGCTTTGTGCTATGATTGGCCTCTATGGAAAAATACATTCACCGGGTGCATTATTACGAGACGGACAAGATGGGAATCACCCATCATTCCAACTACATCCGCTTCATGGAGGAGGCGCGGGTCGCCTTCATGGACCAGATAGGCTGGGGCTTTGCCAAGATGGAGGGGGAGGGGGTGGCCTCTCCGGTCCTCGCCGTGACCTGCGACTACAAGCACACCACGACCTTTTCAGACGAGATAGCGATCGCGGTCTCCGTGCTCAAATGCTCGGCGGTCAAGCTCCAGATCGGCTACGAGATGTCCTGCGGCGGGCGCGTCGTCTGCACGGGGACCAGCACCCACTGCTTCCTGGACAAGGATGGCAGGCCCCTGGTGATCCAGCGGGCCCTGCCCGGTTTTTATGAGGCCCTCGTCAGCGCGATGGACGGGGCCCAGGAAGCCTAGCATGCGGCCGTAAGGCCGTTTCCCGGCGTCCCATTGGGGCGCCTGGCATGCGGGACTACTGGCCCGTCAGCTCAAGGGCCTTTGCTTTCACCGCCTTGTAGAGGGCTTCCTTGTCGTCCTTGTGCTTGTCAATCAGGCGGACAAAGACGCTTCCTGCGACGATGGCTTCCACCGACGGGGCGAGCGTCTTTGCCTGTGTCCCCTCCTGTATGCCGAAGCCGCCGTAGACCTTGCTGCCGCCCGCGCTGACCTTGCCCAGGAATTCCACGGTCGCCTTGTCGATTGTCGTGGACGTGCCGGTGATGCCCGTCCTGAGCGCGGCGTAGATGTGGGCGAAACCCGCATGGGCCAGTTTGTCCAGCCTGGCGGCCGACATGCTCGGGGCGGCGACGGGGATGTTCTCCATGCCGTTCGCCGTGCAGGCGGCCGTCAGCCCTTCGTCATGGTCAAAGGGCAGGTCGGGGATGATCATTCCCTTCACGCCCGCTTCCGCCGCCTTCTTGCAGAACTCGGCGACTCCCGGCGTGTAGATGAGCGAACCGTAGCTCATCAGGTAGATGAGCGTGCCGGGAAAGGCCTGGTGCAGGCGGGCTATGAAGGCAAGTCCGTCCGCCGTCCGGTAGTGGCGGGAGAGGACCTCCGTGCAGGCGCCCTGTATGGCGGGGCCGTCCGCGCTGGGGTCGGAGAAGGGCAGCTGCACCTCCAGTATGTCCGCACCGCCTTCCACCATCGCCCGTGCGGCCGTGAAGGCAAGCTCGTCCGTCGGATATCCGGCCACCAGGTGGCTCATAAGCGTTATCTTTTCCATCGTAATTCTCCTTAGAAACTGCCTGTCCTTAGGCTTCGTGGACGTCCTCGTCCGCTTCCAGACGCGCTATCTCGGACTTGAGGAATTCCTTCCATTCCTTGGGCCGGAACACGGGGCTCGTGATGAACACGTCCTTGTCTCCGCGTCCGCTCATGTTTATGACCACGGCCTGGTCGGAGGGGATCTCCTTCGCGATCTTCATCGCCGCCGCCCCTGCGTGCGCGCTCTCCAGCGCGAAGAGGATGCCTTCGTTCTTGGCAAAGAAGCTGACCGCCTCCAGCGCGTCCTTGTCCAGCACCGCGGTGAACTCGATGCGGCCGCTCATGCCGAGTGCGGCCAGCTGGGGGCCGATGCCGCAGTAGTCCAGGCCCGCGCTGATGCTCCGCGTCGGCAGGGCCTGTCCGTCCTCGTCCAAAAGGAAGCGGCTCTTGTAGCCCTGCATGATGCCCTCGCGGCTCGCGTTGCCCGTCATGCGGCTCGCGTTCTCGCCGATTCCAGGCCCCACGCCCCCGGCTTCGGCGGCGATCAGGCGGGGCGACTTCTCGTCGATGAAGGGGCTGAAGAAGCCGATGGAGTTGGAGCCGCCGCCGCAGCAGGCGACCATCGCCCCGATCTTGATGCCCCGCTCGGCGCATTCCGCCTTGACCTCTTTGCCGATGACGGACTGGAACTCCCGCACCATGTCCGGGAAGGGGGCGGGGCCGAGCGCGCTGCCGAGCACGTAGTGGGTCGTGTCGGGATTGGCAGCCCAGTCGCGCATGGCCTCGTTCACCGCGTCCTTGAGCGTGCGGCTGCCCGACTTGACGGCGTGCACCTTGGCCCCGTACAGCTCCATGGCGGCGACGTTGGGCTGCTGGCGGCGCACGTCCACCTCGCCCATGTACACGGTGCAGTCAAGCCCCAGCTTGGCGCAGGCGGCGGCGGTCGCAAGCCCGTGCTGGCCCGC
>CAMJAJ010000156.1 GCA_946403565.1 uncultured Treponema sp.
GTGAGAAATCATTTTCTCGTGGGAAGGGATAAACTATGATGAACTTTATGCAGGCAGTGAGGGATGCCTTTAAATCCCCCGCTTCCACTGGAACGGCTGCCGGCCCGGCGAAGTCCGAAGGCCGGGATGCCTCCTCCTCCGTTACGGAGGACCTTGCGGCCAAGCGGATCCATGAGCGGAACGCGGCCTTCTTGAAGGGCCTGACCCCCGCTCCGGAGGGCGAGAGCACCAAGGCGGCTGAGGCCCCTGCCGTGGCGGACGAGGGCACGAGGCTCCTCGAGGTCCTGAAGTCCGAGGATGCCCTGCTGGACAACATCCTGAAGGAGCAGGGAAAGCTCCACAAGGACGTGCGCAGGCGCAACTGGGACAGCCTCCAGGAGACCCTTGAGCGGCTCAGGAAGCTGAGCGACAACTTTGTCCTGCTCGACGGAGAACGGGAGAAGATCGTCGGTGAGAACCGGAGCATGTACTACCGGGGCGACGTGGAGCCGGTGTTCACCAGCCTGCGCAGCAAGCTCACCAGGAGCAAGGTGGAGAACGAGGCCCTCCGCACCTATGTCGGCACGACCAAGGAATTCATCGGCAACGTGCTGGAGGAATGCTACCAGAAGGAGTCCGCCGAGTACTCCTCCTATTCCGCCAACGGCAGCAAGGTTCGCAACGAGTTCGGAAGCATGCTCGTGAACACGGAGTTCTAGTCCTTGCCGTCCGATCGTCCGTCGACGAGCGAGAAGGGCAGGGAGGGGGAGGACAAGGCCGCGCGCTACCTCTCGTCGCTGTCCTTTGAGATCGTCTGCCGGAACTACCGGAACCGGGGCGGGGAAATCGACATCATTGCCCGGGACGGGGAGGCCCTCGTGTTCGTGGAGGTGAAGTCACTGCCGGGCGGCTGCGTGGAGACCCTGGCCTCGGAGCTGGGGCCCCGCAAACGGGGGCACATCATCAGGACGGCCAAGCTCTACCTGGCCGAGCACCCCGAGTATGCCTCCTGCCTTGTCCGCTTTGACGTCGTGGCCCTTGATGTTCCTGGGCTGGAAGAGATCCACCACATCCGGGGGGCCTTCACCGAGTCGGGGCTCGCCTAGAATCCTAATAGTATTCGCCTATCGTATGTTCTTCCGCCACAGCCTCGTTTTTCTCAAATGCCCCCTGCGGTCTTTCCTAATGGTATTCGACTATCGCTCAGCCCGCCATTCCTTGAGCTGTGCCTCTATCAGGTCGTATGACTCCGCGAGGATCTGCTTCTCCGCTTCCTTGCCCTGCGGGCAGTCATAGACCTTCAGCACTTTCACCCGGTACACGCCCTTGGACAGGTTGCTCACGATCCGCAGCAGGTTGGAAAGCCTCCATCCGCCGTCCAGCGCGCACACCGCCACGGGCAGTTTGACCGTGCTCTCCAGCATGCGGAAGCCCGCCGCGTAGAACTTGCTGAGCCTGCCGTCCTTGCTCCGGGTGCCCTCCGGGAAGATGAGGGGGAGAATCCGCTCGTTCCTGCTGACCCGCTCTCCGAACTTCTTGAGCGCTTCCATCGCCTGGGAGGAGCTTCCGTGGCGGGGGATCATGCAGTGGCCCTGGCTCCTGAGCATCTTGCCGACCATGGGGACCTTGGAGAGGGAGTCCTTGGCGACGAAGCGCACCTCCTTGTCCGCGAAGTAGACGAGGTAGACGACGATGTCCATGAGGCTCTGGTGATTGGAAAGGATGAGGAACTGCTCCGGCAGATCCTGCCTGCTCTTCCTGTCCGCGTCCAGTTCGAACCCCAGGTAGCACTTGAGCACCGCGAACACCTGCCGCGCGCACACGTTCGTTATGTAGTTCGACCAGAAGAGCGCTGCCCGATGGCTGAAGGGGTAGGTCAGCGCCAGCATAAGGGTCGGGAATGAGATTATCCCGAACAGGCAGACGATGGATAAAATGCTCAGCATGGGGACAGTATAGCCGAGAATGGCCTTTGCGTCTATGCTTTTCGGGCTTCCTTTCAGCTGTTCCAGAAGCGGCGTTCGGCGGCGCTGATCTCGTCGAGCGGATTTGCCATGCGCCGGGTCTGCGGCACGCTGGAGAGGAAGATCCTGCCGTAGGGCTTGGTGATGATCCGCCGGTCCAGCACGACGATGACCCCCCGGTCGTCCCCCCGCCGCATCAGGCGGCCGAAGCCCTGGCGGAACTTTATCACCGCGTCGGGCACGCTCAGCTCCATGAAGGAGGAGCCGCCGTTCCGTTCGATGGACTCGCTCCTCGCCGCGAACACGGGGTCGGAGGGGACGGGGAAGGGGAGCTTGACGATGATGACCTGGCTCAGGCTTTCGCCCGGCACGTCCACCCCCTCCCAGAAGCTCGACGTGGCGAAGAGGCAGCTCGTCCTGTCCTCCTTGAAGAGCTCCAGCAGGCGGAAGCGGTCGTCGTCCCCCTGCTTGAGGCAGGTGATCCCCGCCTGCTCCAGCTGCGACCTGCAGCTTGTGTAGGTCTGCCGGAGCGACTCGTAGGAGGTGAACAGCACGAGCGTCCTGCCCCCGGAGGCCTCGATGAGGGACGGGACGGCCCTGTCGGTGAAGGTCTGGAAGCTCAGGCTGTCCTGGGTGGGGAGGGGGGCGTCGCCGGGGACCGCGAACAGCACCCGGTCTCCGTAGGGGAAGGGGGACTCGAACACGGCCTGGTCCAGCCGCTCCTCCTCGATCAGGGACACCCCGGTCCGCCGCATCCAGTATGCGAAGCTGCCGCCGGTGCCGAGCGTCGCGCTCGTGCACACCACGCTGTCCATCGGGCTGAACACGCCTTCGACCATCATGTGCGACACGTCCAACGGCGTGGCCGTGAAGCTCGTGAACCAGACGGGCTTTTCCCCGGCCTTCCTCGGCGGCAGCTTCTCCTTCTGGAAGTAGAACACGGTCTCCTGGTGCTCGTCCCACTCGCAGAAGTTCTTCAGGAGCATGATGAAGCCCTCCAGCCTGCGGACGACGCTCTTGGTCTCCCATACGGCGGGGACGTCCGCATCGTCCTCGCCCAGGTTCTCGATGGTCTCGTGCAGGAGGGCGGTCAGCTCCCCGATGGACTCCCGGAGGGCGGCGATGGGCGGGAAAAGCGGGGCGAGCGACGGGACCGTCTGCTCCGACAGCCTGATGGAGTAGACTGCGTCCAGCAGGGAGAGGGCCGCCTCGTCCAGCGCCTCCATCTTCTCGATGGTGGTCGTGACCGCGGCCGCGGCCTTGGAGATGAAGGCGTCGTCCTTGGTCAGCAGGGAGACCGTCAGCAGGAGGCCGGCCTTGCTGTTCCGCTTGCTGCGGTAGAGGAGCCTGAGCTGCTTCTTGAGCTTGAAGGCGTTGATGGATTCGGAGAAGAAGCTCGTCGCGCTGTCCTCTATGCCGTGCGCCTCGTCGAACACGATCCGCCGGTAGGGCGGCAGCACCGCCGTGTCGTCGTAGCCGCCTCCGTTCATGCGGCTCTCTATGTCGGCGAACAGCAGGTGGTGGTTCACGACGATTATCAGCGCGTCGGCGGCCTCCTTGCGGGTCTTCATGACGAAGCAGTCCTCGCGGTAGGGGCACTTGCTCCCCATGCAGGCGTCGCTCTCGCTGTTCACCCGGCTCCAGACGCTTTCGGGCGGCGGAAAGCTTATGTCGCTCCGGCTTCCGGTCGCGCTGCTCTTGGCCCATGCGGCGATGGAGTCGAACGCAGCCTGGTCCCCTGAGAACAGGTCCCGCTCCTCGCCGGCCTCCGCGAGGCGGCGCTGGCAGATGTAGTTCTGCCTGCCCTTGAGCAGGACGTATTTGACGTTCTTCCCGATGATTTTCTGGGCGGCCGGTATGTCCTTTTCGACGAGCTGCTGCTGGAGGTTGATCGTTCCCGTGGAGATGACCACCCGCTCCTTGTTGGCCAGCGCCCACAGCAGGGAGGGGATGAGGTAGGCATAGCTCTTGCCGACCCCCGTTCCCGCCTCGAACACGCCCACCTTGTTCTCGTTGAACGCGGCGGATATGGCCTTGAGCAGCTTGATCTGGCTGGGGCGCTCCTCGTAGAGCTCGGATTTCCGGGCGAGGGGGCCGTCGCTGGAGATGTAGTAGGCCGCCTGGTCCGGGTCCAGCCTGACAATCTTCTTCGGCTTGACCGGCTCCACGACGACGTACACGTCGCTTATCTCGTTGTTGACGATGTAGAAGCCGAGGGAGCTGTCCGTGGCCCCCTCCGCCACCGCCTGGTCGGCCCCGCTGGGGGCCAGGTGGCCCGACGGGTGGTTGTGTATGAGCACGTGGCCCGCCCTGGCCGTGCTGCGGTTCACGATGACCGAGTTCTCGTTACCCCGCGAGCCGACCTCGACGGACGTGACGATGCCGTCCTCGTTTATCCTGCCGGCCCAGAAGACCTCGTTGCCTCCGGCCTCCTCCACGTCCAGCCGCATCGCCTCTATGACGGCGGCCTTGAACCTTCTCGACGCGTCCATCTGGCAGGCGGCCGGCGGCTATTTCTTGGAGAACAGGGACTTCAGGGTGGAAAAGAGCCCCTTCTTCTTCTCTGTCCGCTTTCCTGCGGGAGCCTGTCCCTGCGCCTTCTTGCCGGACGGCCGCTGGCTGCCCTTCTTGGCGGAGACGGTGCGGGCGTTGGACTTTGCGGACCGGGCGCCGTCGCCGGAGCCCTTGCCCTTCCTGCCCCGCTTCTGGGAAGCCTTG
>CAMJAJ010000157.1 GCA_946403565.1 uncultured Treponema sp.
GGAGTGCAGGTCTGCGCTGCCGCCAAGAACGTCATCGCCGTCGTCTACGGCGCGCTCGATGCCCTCTCCGAGAGCAGCCAGATTTTCGGGGACAACACGGAGAGCCTCGTCATGGCGGCCGGCCTGAACGAGATTCAGAAAATCGGGTTCGCGATGGGGGCGATTTATGCGGAGACATTCACGTCGATAAGCGGGGTCGGTGACCTGGACGTTACCTGCAAGTCCAAGTACGGGCGCAACCGGAGGTTCGGGCAGGATATCATCAAGACCGACATGCTGTCGCAGTTCAGGGATTTGGACGACCTCATCGCCAACGTCAAGAAGATAGGCTACCTGCCGGAAGGGGCGGTCGCCTGCAAGTACGTCCACGAGGTCGCCGTGCAGAAGAAGCTCCGCCTGCCTATCTGCGACGCGCTCTACCGGGTGCTGAACAAGGAGGTCTCGCCCCAGCAGTGCCTGGAGGAGCTTGTCGGCAACAAGGGGGAGCCACGGGACACCTTTGCCCGCGTGGACCTCTTCAGCCGGGTGGAGTAGGGCTTCGGGCGGCCCCGGCGTAACGGCGGCTTGTTCCGCATGATGGCCGCCGGGTGTGGGCCCCGCGCTAGGGAGGCCCTGCATCGCTCCATGCCTGCTAGCTGTCCGCCCTGACGAACTCCACGGTCTGCTCGCTCAGGTTTATCTTGTCCGCCTTGACGCGGATGCTTCCGTTTAAATCCAGGCTGTCCTCAACACCCATGTAGGTTTCAAGTCCGAGCGAGGGAATGAACAGCTGCGGCTGCTTGCCGCCCCTGTCCACGAGGATTGCCTCGCCCGTCCAGTCCGGGTTCTGCAGGAGGTAGACGAGCGTCCAGTGCATGTCGGCCTTGCGCTCCGCCTTGTGGGCGGCCTGGAAGCCTGCGTCGCCTTCGCTTATCCGCATGAGCATGTCGTCCTTGTTTATCAGCTCCCTGCCGTCCAGGAAGGCCCGCAGCTGCTCGTGCGCGATGAGGTCGCTGTAGCGGCGGAGGGGGCTGGTCACCTGCGTGTACATCCGGATTCCTATGCCGCAGTGCATGGCGGGCGTTATGCCGACCGACCGCTTGTGCATGCAGCGGCGCAGGCGGAACTGCCCTGCCAGCCCTTCCGGCAGGTCCTGCGGCAGCGTGGGGGCGTCCTGGCTGATGAAGGGGAAGGGGATGCGGTTCTTGAACGCGAAGTAGGCCGCCCCTTCTCCGGCGAGCAGCATCATCTCCCGTATCATCTCCGAGCTTTCGGTCCGCGCGTCCTCTTCTATGGAGACCCGCTTGTCCGCGTCCAGGTTGATGTGCACCTGGGGTATGTCGATCATCACCGCGCCGGACTTGACCCGCCGCTCTACGTTCTTCCGTGCGATGTCGAACAGCACCTTGAGCTCCGGGCTGTCCTTCATCGTGTCCGCCTGCTTGTAGCTGAGCCGCTTGACGTTGACCAGGGTCTTGAACACCGAGCAGTCCTCGATGTTTCCGTCCGCGTCCAGCTGTATGCGGAATGACAGGGCGCGGCTCTGCTCCTTGAGCCCCAGCGCGTAGTCCTCCAGGCAGTCTTCGGCGAGCATGCGGGCCGCCCCTTCCGGCAGGTAGAGCGTCGCCCCCCTGGCCCGGGCCGACCGGTCTATGGAGCTGTCCGGCATGACCGTGCTCGCGGGGTCGGCGATGTGCACCCAGAGGAAGCTGCCGTCCCATGCGACCGCATCGTCGGGGTCGGTCGAATACTCGTTGTCAATGGCGTAGGAGACTCCCTCCACGGCAAGCCGCTCCTCGTCCGGCGGGGAGGCGAGCCGCTCCGTCGCGCTCTTCATGCTCAGTCCCCAGCGGATGGGGTAGGGGTTCCGCGTTATGTCCCAGATGCCCGTCTCCAGAAGGAGCTTGTGGGCGTTCTCCGGCGTCTCCTTGAGCTTCGCGTCGTGCATCGTGCGGCTCTTGTCCGTCTTGCCGTAGGCCAGGTTCTCCACGTCGGTCATGAAGATGGAATCTTCCGGCAGGAGCTTGCGCTCCTTGAGCCGCTGCAGGAATTCCTCCCGCTTCTGGGCTTCCTGTCCCTTCGCGTCCGCCTTCTTGACCAGTTCGTCTATCTCTTCCTGCGGACGGGGGCTGAATACGAGCTTGCCGTCCATCTGCGCCTTCATGTCCTGCTTGAAGTAGACGGTGTTCTTGAGCGCGAGGTAGTTGCCCCAGCACTCGTCGGCCTTCACTTCTCCGCGGAAGAGCGAGACCAGGTCCTCGAAGGGGTGCGAGGCGTTTGCCGTCTCCTCGTCGGAACAGAGCAGCTCGTAACATTCCTTGACCTGGGCGGCCAGTGCGTTGCCGTTGTCCTTCTCGTACATGGAGTCCTCGGACGGGGCGTTCTGATCCGCCCACGCAAGCACCTTTTCCAGCGACGAGGCTGCGCCTGTGCTCAAAACCGTGAAGTCCTTGAACCTGACGCTCTGCTGGGCGTAGGCCGCGGGTTTGGTCGCCGTCGCCGGGGCGGACTGGTAGCGGATGGGGAACTTGCCGTTCTCACCCTTGCCCGTTATGACCGCGGCGGATGATTTATATAAGACTATCGTGTTCGTGTCCAATGTCGTGTCGTTCGTTGCCATACAGTGGGGCTATTGTAGCAGAAAAGGAGGGGTGTTACAAGGCGGGGTAGGACAGCAAGGCAAAGGGGACAGGAAGCCGGGCGGGGCAGCAAGGCAATGCCGCTTGGCCTTCGGATTCCGCCTGCTCTGGGGCCGGGACTGAAAATGATGAAAAAGTCCCCTGAAATGCGACTTTCTGGCCGTGAGCTGTGCTATACTTCCCGCATGGACTTGAAATTCGATGCGGAGAATAAGACGGACAAGGATCTCAATCTTGTGGAGCAGGTTCCCCTCGTGGCCGACGGCAAGGATGCAACCGGGCGGACCGCACTGGCACGTGCGGCTGTCAAGGACTGCGTGGAGGATGTCAGGCATCTGCTGTCCCTGCCGGGCGTAGACCTGGAAGCCAGGGATTTTGCGGGGAGAACGCCGCTGCTGCAGGCCGTGGCCAACCAGGCATACGATGCCGCAAGGCTTCTGGTCGAAGCCGGGGCTGACGTGAACGCATGTGACGACAGGAATCAGACCCCGCTTTTTGTCGCGGCGTGGGGTTGCAACGTGTCGTTCTTCGAATTTCTGGTCAGCTCCGGTGCAGACATGCACAAAAAGGACAAGCAGAACTGGTCTGCCTTGGATGCCGCTGCCGAAAACGATTCTTCGGAGATTATCGAATACCTTTTGAAGCATACCGAGTTCCCGCTCGATGAGAAGGTTATCGCCCTCAAGCGGGCCGCGCAGAAGGGCTTTGTGGACAGCACCGACGTGATGATTCGCCTGTGCGGGGACGTGTATGTTTTTTCCGTCGTCGCGCTTGTCTCCGCCTGTATGTCCGACAAGGCGGACATCGTGCATCTTTGCATGGACTATAACCGTGACGTGGACGTCAAAACCTTCACAGGCATGACACCTCTTATGATTGCCTGTTACCATCATTCATACAATGTAGCCTATCTGCTCGTTTCCTACGGTGCGAACGTGAACGCTGCCGACATTGACGGGATTACCGCCCTGATGTACGCTGCCAGCAAGAGCGACCGGAACCTTATGGAACTCCTTTTGAACGAGGGGGCCGACAGGAACGCCAAGGATTCGGAAGGGAAAGGCTTTGAGGACTATGCAGAAAAGCTTGACGACAGGGAGTTTTTCGCCATGCTCGTGGACAGGGGCTTCAAAGTTCCCGGCAGACAGCAAAGGCCGGACGAGATTCCCAAGGAACAGCAGTCCTTCAGTGAGCGCTTTGCCTGGTACATGCAGAAGTACTTTGAGCGGAATCCAAATGACAAGAACACCGACATTTACAAGAGGGCGGGGCTGGACAAGCGGCGGTTCTCCAAGATACTCAGCTGCAAAAAACCGGACTACAGGCCCAGGAAGGAGACCGTCCTCGCGCTCGCAATCGGCCTTAAGCTTACGGTCAGAGAGGGTGAGGACCTTCTGCGCAGTGCGGGCTGTCCATTTTCGTCCAAGGACAAGACCGACATGATGGCCAAACGCCTGCTCGCGGAGGAAAACTACAACATATTCGACTGGAACGATATGATTTACGCTAAGACAGGCAGGGTGTTCTTCGAGGCCCTGTGCGCAAAGAATGACAAAGGTGAAGTCGATGAGTGAAGAAGTAACAGCGGAAAACGTGCTTGGCATGATAGAGGGGAAATCGACTGATAAGATTGCGGAAATACTCGTTACAGAATTTGAAAAGCTTCATCTGATTGCGATAAGGGACTCTCTGGAAAGCTCGGACGAGCGGAAGATGTTCAGTTTGATTCTCCAGAGGAGCAGGAAACGCAAACCTCTCGAGGGCGAACAGCTGGAGAGGCACTTCAACATTTCGTGCGAAAAGCTCATGGAAAAGGTTCAGGTGAGGAAACAGAGGCTGCTCATGGTGGTCAGGGATGCCATACCCTACATACTTGGCTCCCTTCCAAAAAAAGACAGCCGGGCACTCCAGATGCTCTACAACATTGACGGCAACGGTTGGATTCCAGAGGTGCGGGTATGCGAGGAGCTTGGCATTGCGGCTGAATATATACACCTGATAGAGCTCAAGGCATGGAACCGCATTATG
>CAMJAJ010000158.1 GCA_946403565.1 uncultured Treponema sp.
AGGAAATTATTGGACACAAAAAAATCCAACTTTCGTTGGATTTTTTCTGGGCCATACCTCGCTTGCGCTCGGTTTGGCCTATAGGAAAGGATTTACATATTCGCTTTCGCGAATTGGGCCATCTAAGACTTGAACTTAGGACCAAAGGATTATGAGTCCTCTGCTCTAACCGACTGAGCTAATGGCCCGAAATCTTTGTGCCATTACTATAGCGTAAATGGAGGGAAAAGGTCAAGGGGGAGGAATGTCAGTTCGGAAGCTGAAGCTTCCGGACAGGAAACCCGCGCCGGGCGGCGCGGTCCCTGCTGAGGGCGGGCGTTTGTGTAGCCGAGGGCGGCCACGGGACAGCCCGGTTCCGAGGTCGGGACAGCCCGGTTCCGTGGGGTCATCCGGCCGCCCTGTTGCGCCCAGTTTCAAAGGCCCGTCAGGACTTTTGAAACTGGCGCTATTGAAAAAAAGCCGTAAATATGGGAAAATAGCGCAGTTTAATAAAGGAGCAAACGTTATGTCAAACGCGATGATACAGCAGGTTATCGCCTTCGCCCTCTACCTGGGACTCATGATTTATGTGGGCATCCGCTGGATGAACTCGAACAACAGCTCGGAGGACTTCTTCCTGGGCGGCAGGAACATGGGCCCGTGGACCACCGCGCTTTCCGCCGAGGCCAGCGATATGTCCGGCTGGCTTCTGATGGGCCTGCCCGGTGTCGCATACCTGGGCGGCCTCAAGGAGGCTTTCTGGACCGCGCTCGGACTGGAGGTCGGAACCTACCTCAACTGGCTGATCGTGGCCAAGCCCCTGCGCCGCTATTCGATGATGTGCAAGAACTCGATCACGATTCCTGAGTTCCTGACCAACCGCTTCCACGACAAGAAGCGCATCATCTCGCTGGTCTCCACCATATTCATCGTGCTTTTCTTCATCATATATACGGCGTCGGGTTTCGTGGCCTGCGCCAAGCTGCTCAACACCGTGTTCGGCCTGCCCTACATCTGCGGCCTGGTCATCGGCATGGTCGTCATCCTGCTCTACACCCTGCTCGGAGGCTTCTCCGCCGTCTGTACGACGGACTTCATCCAGGGAACGCTGATGTTCATCGCCCTGATCCTGACGGTGTGCATCATGATGGTGTCGGTGGGAGGCCCTGCCGTCGCGGCTGAAAAGGTCAGCGAGTTCGGCCGGAAGGCCATGAGCGGGGAGTTCGGCGACCTCATGAAGAGCAAGTTCACCGCCAACCAGAACTTCTCCGTCATCTCGATCATCTCCTCCCTCGCCTGGGGCCTCGGCTACTTCGGCATGCCCCACATCCTGGTCCGCTTCATGGGAATCAAGAGCGAGAAGGACATCCCCCTCTCCCGCCGCATCGCCATGGCCTGGGTCACGATAGCCTTCATCGGTGCGATGGGAATCGGCTCCTTCGCCTCCGTGTACCTGAAGGACCTGCTGCCCACCGCGCAGAACGAGAGCGTCGTCATCGCCACCATCATCCAGACCTATCCCGCCTTCATCGGCGGCATCTTCCTCTGCGCGATCCTTGCGGCGGCCATGTCCACCGCGGACTCCCAGCTGCTTGTCGCGGCGAGCGCGTTCACCGAGGATTTCTTCCAGACCCTGCTCAAGAAGAAGTTCGAGGCCAAGACCACCGTTTTGCTCAGCCGCGTGACGGTCTTTGCGATCGCCCTGGTCGCGTTCGTCCTCTCGCTCAACGAGAGCAGCTCCATCTTCGGACTGGTCAGCTACGCCTGGGCCGGTTTCGGGGCGACCTTCGGCCCGCTCATCCTGCTCGCCCTCTTCTGGCGCGGTGCCACCGCGAAGGGCGCGATCGCCGGAATCATCGTGGGTGGTGCGACGGTCATCATCTGGCACAACCTTTCCGGCGGACTCCTGGACGTGTACGAGCTGCTGCCCGGATTCGTCTTCTGCCTTGTTGCGGCGGTCATCGTCAGCCTCCTGGACAAGAACAAGGATCCCGAGATGCTCAAGGAGTTTGACGAGTTCAAGAAGCAGAAAGGAAACTAGCATACGTCGTACGCACACGCCGCCATGCATGTCCTTTGTGTCCTCCTGGCAATCACGGCACTCTGCATCCTCTGCGTCCTCCTTTTCTGGGGGGCGCTGTGGGCCGTGCTGCTCGTGAGCGCGGCCTTGGTGGATACCAAACGGCAGTATGAGAAGGAGAGCCCCTACTACCGGGGGCTTTTGAATTTTGCGACGGCGGTGACCAGCCGCTTCCTGCGGATACATTTCCATATAAGCGGCAGGGAGCACATTCCCCCGGAGGGTGCCTTCCTTCTGGTGTGCAACCACCGGTCCAAGTTTGACCCGATCCTCACCTGGCTCATCCTGGGCGACCGGCACATCGTGTTCATCTCCAAGCCGGAGAACTTCAAGGTGCCCGCCTTCGGGCGGATAATCCACCGGCTCCGCTTCATTCAGATTGACCGCAGCAGCATCGGGGCCTCCACGGGGGCCTTCCGGCGGGGGACGGAGCTTCTGAAGACGGGCGATACGGCCGTCGCGGTATACCCGGAGGGGACTCGCAGCCTGGACTGCACGCTGCTGCCCTTCCACGCGGTGGTCTTTTCCATGGCGACGCACGCCAAGGTTCCCGTCCTTGTGATGTCCATACGGGGGACGGAGGGGATACGGAAGAACTTTCCCTGGCGCGGGTCGCATGTGTACATGGATTTCATAGAGAGCATACCGACAGACTGGACTGCCGAGCACGGGACCAGGGAACTGTGCGCCCGTGCCGAAAGCGACATCAGACGGTCGCTCGACCAGGAGGAAAAATCGAACAATGGCTAAATACAGCATACTGTACAATCCCAAGGCGGGAAACAGGACCGGAGAGCAGGGGGCGAGGAAACTTGAGCAGCTGCTTTCGGACGACGAGCTGGACTTCACGGACGTGACGCAGATTCAGGACATGGGCGCCTTCCTTGCGGCGATTCCCCAGGAGACGACGCTCGTCCTGTCCGGCGGTGACGGAACCCTGAACCACTTCGTGAACGATGCGGACGGCCTTTTGGGGGACCGGAAGGTCTACTACTGGCCGTCGGGAACCGGCAACGACTTTTTGCGCGACATCGGCCAGCTTGACGCGTCGGGTCCGGTGGAGATAACCCAGTACCTGCGCGACCTGCCGACCGTGACGGTGAACGGAAGCACGCGGAAGTTCCTGAACGGAATCGGATACGGCATAGACGGCTACTGCTGTGAGGTGGGCGACAAGCTCATGGCCCGGAGCGACAAGCCCGTGAACTATACGAGCATAGCGATACAGGGTATGCTCTTCCACTACCGGCCGACCAACGCGCGCGTCACGGTGGACGGGAGTGAGCGGAACTACCGGCGCGTGTGGCTGTGCCCCACGATGCACGGGCGCTTCTACGGCGGGGGCATGATGCCCGCCCCGAAGCAGGACCGGCTCGCCGCCAGCCCCAGGACCCTTTCCTGCATGGTCTGGCACGGGGGCGGCAGGCTTTCCACGCTGGCGACCTTCCCTTCCATTTTCAAGGGCGAGCACGTGAAGCACGGCAAGATCATCGAGATCCTGACCGGCAGGGACATCACGGTCGCGTTTGACCGCCCCGTCGCGCTCCAGATAGACGGCGAGACCGTCCTGGGCGTGACGGAATACCGCGTGCAGGCGAGCTAGGCCGTCCGGGTCCTGAACTTGATGACCGGAAACTGCCGCTCCCCGGCCGGCTTGTCCGTGAACTGGGAGTGGAAGCGCGTGTAGTAGCGGAGCCAGGCGGTGACACCGCTGAGGATCCAGACCAGGCCCGTGGACAGCCATATTCCCGTCTCCTCCATGCCCAGCGTCTTGGTGATGAACAGGGGGATGGTGAAGCGGCCGATGACCTCGATGATGCCGTTGAACAGCGCGAAGAAGGCGTCGCCCATGCCGGTCAGCACCCCGCGGACCACGTATATCGTACCGAGCGCGAGGTAGAAGGCGCTCGTTATCCTGAGTCCCATCGTTCCCAGCTCTATGACCTCGCTGTCGGACACAAAGAGTCCGGTGATGGCCCTGCCGAAGACCTGCATGACCACCATCATCACCGCCGTGATCACCGCCATGATCAGCAGGCCCTTCCGGTAGCCCATGTAGACGCGGTCGTACTTCTTGGCCCCGTAGTTCTGCCCGCAGTAGGTCGCGATGGACGTGCCGAGCGTCGCGTAGGGCTGGTGTATCAGCTGCTCGATCCTGCACGTGCTGGTGAAGGCCGCCACGACGACGGTTCCGTAGGAGTTGACGATGCGCTGGATGGCCATGGACGACACGGCGATGAGCGCGAACTGGAGCGATATGGGGATGCCCAGCCGGATGACCTTGTAGATCATCTCCATGTTGATGGCAAAGTCGCTCTTCGTGAGCCGGAAGAAGGGGTTCACCCGGTGGGCATAGATGGCGCAGCTGACCGTCGCCGTGAACTGGGAGATTATGGTCGCGATGGCGGCCCCCTTTATGCCCATCTTGAGGAAGTAGACGAAGATGACGTCCAGCACGACGTTTATGATGGTGGAGATGATGAGGAAGTAGAGGGGGGACTTTGAGTCGCCCAGGGCCCGCAGCATGGCCGCCAGGTAATTGTACAGGGAGACGAACAGCAGGCCCGTGCAGACC
>CAMJAJ010000159.1 GCA_946403565.1 uncultured Treponema sp.
CCGCGCAGGAAAGGCCGCTTGCCGCCGTCAGGGGACGGCACGAAAGGAAGCCCTGCACGGCGCGGACAGTAAAGGCCAGGTGCAGGATTCCAAGGGCCGTCAGGAGCCCCGCCCACTCGTAGCCCCTGGTGAAATGCTCGTAGTCGAAGTCCCGGACAAAATACAGCCACAGGTTCAGGATCACGAGCGGGATGCAGATGGCGCACCCGGCAGCGGCAAGCCTCCTGCCCCAGGCCTCCAGGCGGGTCCCGGCGGCACAGGCCCGGCGCAGCAGGCCGTAGCAGCCCCCGAGCAGGACGGCGAGCATGGGGATGTCGTGGCGGGCCAGGGTAAAAAGCAGAATCATGCAGGCGGCCCTGACCGCGGTGCAGGTCCAGCCCTTCAGGAAGCGGAGGCAGAGGGACGAGGCATAGCCGTAGCAGTAGAGGGCGATGTTCCCGGCGAAAAGCGAGCCGATCATCCAGAGGGGATCGTCATAGGGCTGGAAGCCCCAGAAGGGCTTCCTGAAAAGCCAGGTATAGTGGGACTCAAAGGTGTAGTTCCCCGCAAGCTGCCCGTTCAAAAGCCGCTGGGCAAGCAAGTCCCCGTAGGCGAACAGGCCCCGCCTGTTCAGCAGCATCACGGCTGCGACCGCAACGAAGATGGGCAGCTCTAAGCGCAGAAAACGATTCAGGACGGCCAGCACGAGTTCCCAGCCTTTTGAGAGTTCCTTCTGCACCACCAGGAAGCCGCTTATCGCGCAGAAAAGGGGAACCGTGTAGCAGCCGTAGAACACGAGCAGGCAGGCACGGTAGGGAAGCGAGTTCATCGGAAATATGTCCGTTATGCAGAAGTCCACAAAGAAATGTCCCAGGAACACAAAGAGGCAGACGATGGCCTTCATGCCGTCAAGGAACGCGTACCGAACTTTCATCTGCCCCACTGTAGCAGAAATGCCCCGTCAGGGCAAGTATGAGGGGCAGTCCCTGCCGCCCAGCAGGATTCCGGCAGTACGGAGTTCCAGATTCCGCCGTTCGCCGTCGGGATCCAGGTAGAGCCCGGAGAACGAGGACTTCCCCGGGAAAAGCCGCTCGTCAAGTTCCACACGAAGGGGGCTGCCCTTCAGGACGACGACCCGGGAGCAGCAGGCCAGGGCCTCCCGTATGTCATGGGTCACGAACAGGACGGTGCGGGGACTGTCGGCAAGGAGCTTCTCATACAGGCCCATCAAGGCGACCTTCTGCGCCAGGTCCTGCCCCTGGAAGGCCTCGTCAAGCAGCATCAGCGAGGAAGGAAAGGCGAAGGCCCGGGCCAGGGCGGCCCGCCGCCGTTCCCCGCCGCTCAGCTCCGATGGAAACGCGGAAGCCCTGCCTTCAAGCCCGCATTCCTTGATGAAACGCAGGGCCCGTTCTTCGGCCTCGTCCCTGCCGAGCAGGTTCACAAGGGGGAGCATGACGTTCGCACGGACCGTACAGGCGGGGAACAGGCGGGGTTCCTGAAAGAGGTAGGAGATCCGGGGCCTGTCACAGGGCTTCCCGTCCGGCCCTGCAAACGAAAGCCGTCCGGAAAAGCTTCCGTCGCCATCGCCCAGGAGTCCGGCGGCGAAGTCCAGCAGGGTCGTCTTGCCTGCCCCGCTCGGCGCGACGATGGCGGTGGAGTCCGCCGGGGTAAGCTCCAGGGAAAAATCCCGGTAGAGGGACTTCCCCGACCGGTGCGCCGAAAAGCCGGACAGCAGGAAAGCCGGAGGCCCGCCTGCACCCGGGAGGGGCTTCCTGACAGGACCGTCTTCCCTGGCTCCCGGCCGTCCTGCCGGGTTGAGGGCAGTCTTCCGCATCCTGGAAAGCAACAGGACGCCCCCCCGCTCCAGGGCATAGCTCAAAAGGACCACCGCGAGCGTGACCGCAATCAGGTCGGCGCTTTCCAGGTGCACCTGGGCCGTATAGAGGAGCCGGCCCGCACCCAGCCTGGGCAGAGACAGGACCTCACCCGCGACGACGACCTTCCAGCTCATGCCGAACGAGGAAAGCATGCCGTCCTTCAGGAACGGAAGCAGGAACGGGAGGCGCAGCTGACGGAAGACCTGCCGGCGCGAAAGGGAGTAGGATGCGGCCGCATCGAGCAGGCCGCGCGGAACCGTTGAAAAACCCGTGGCGACGGCGGTCGTCATGACCGGGAGGGCCATGAGGACGGCGACGAAGACGGGTACGGCGGAAGACCCGAAGCAGAGGACGGCCAGCAGTATGAAGGAGACCACGGGGGTCGAACGAACGGCAGTCAGAAACGGTGATGCCGCAGCCTTGAGGGCGGGACGGCTCCCGAAGGCAAGGCCCAGGAGGGTCCCCAGCACACCGCTGATGAAGAATGCAAGGAAGGCCCTGCCCATCGTGGCCGTCACATGGCGGTAAAAGTCCACGCGCCGGCAGAGCTGCAGGAGACGGGCCAGCACCACAAGGGGGCCGGGCAGGATCAAGGGGGCGCTGACCGCCCATGCAAGCAGCTGCCAGCCCGCAATGAAAAGGAAGACGGAAAGAAGGTAGGTCAGGAAGCCGGGGCCCTTCCCCCCGGCGGCATTCGTTTTTCCCACGGTATCAGGCTGCCCGTGCCCTTCTCAGAAGTAGAAGGCCTCGTCAGGCAGGGACCCGCCGATTGCTTCCGGGGCGAAGGACTGGAACAGGGAAAGGAGCTTCTCCATGTCGCCCCGCCCCTTCTTCGCGGGAATCCACACGTAGCCGGCGTTCGGGATGGAGGCCGCCGCGACCTCCGCCTTGAGGCCGAGCGTGTGCTTCTCCACCAGCGCACCGGCCTCCTGGGGATGCGAGACAGTCCATTCGGTCGCCTTCCGGTAGGAGTCCAGGAACTTCCGGACAATGGCCGGATGCTGCCGGGCGAAGTCCGCCCGGCAGACCATGACGGTCATCGGGTAGCCGGCGCCCCCCCGCCTTTCACCGTAGAGCTTCTGGATGTCCAGAGAACGGCGGACAGACGTGGACTTTGACGTCGCGACCGTGGCGAACGGCTCCGGGACAAGGGCATAGTGAATCTTTCCGGCGACGAGGGCTGCCGCAAGGTCGGCGGTCTGTATGGAATAATCGGACTGCACATCGATTCCCTCCGTCAGGAAACGGAAGACATACTCCGGGGTCGCGCCCTGCCCCGCCACAAAGACGGTCCTGCCGGCCAAGCCCTCAAGCGACGAGAGCTTCGCGTCATCCGACAGGAGGTAGAGGTTCCCGTTGCCGCTGATTCCCAGCATGACGAGGGCATGGTCTGAGCCGTTATACGCTTTTGCGGCCATATTCGGGGGTAAAAAGCCGATGTCCACCTCCCCGTTCAACAGTTTGGGAAGCTCCAGCAGCGGGCTGGCATACAGCTGGAAGTCGACGGGAGCTCCATCGAGGACCGCTGCATTTTCATACAGGTAGGCGAGCGGAATGCTGGAAGGTCCATTCAGGGACGCCACTTTCAGGAACTGGACCTCCACAGACTCCCCTTTCCTCCTGCTGAACGGAAAGATGAGGGTCGAGCCAAGGAGGAAGACCAGTACGAGGGTGATTTTTGTTCGCAAGGCTTTCATGGCAGCATGGAATTTACCACCCATACCCGCCCTTTGTCAACCAAGCCGTTTGCAAAAGTCCGCCTGGACGTTTCGACGGCACAGCCGTGCAAAAAAAACGCGTCAAAAAAAGAACACCCCCCGGACGGCAGATCCATCCGGGGGGCCAACACATTATATAGGAGGTTTTATGACTGGTTGTACTAGCGCTTCAGGCTCAGGACGGTCTCAAGCATTGAATCGCCGGTGATAATCGTCTTGGAGTTGGCCTCGAAGCCACGCTGCGTGACGATCATGTCCGTCAGCTGCTCGGTCAGGTCGACGTTGGACATCTCGAGCGTTCCGGCAAGGAGCTTTCCCTTGCCCTGGGTTCCGCTTTCGCCGATGTTGGCCGTACCGCTGTTGATGGACTCGGCGAACATCGTGTCGCCTTCCTTGTTCAGACCGCCCTGGTTGACGAAGCTCGCCATCGCGATCTTTCCAATCGTCCTGGTCGATCCGTTGGAGTAGACTCCGGTAATCGTTCCGTCCTGGCCGATTGAGAAGTTGTCCAGGTAGCCGAGCTTGTATCCGTCCTGATAGTTCGCCTTGGTTGATGAGGCGGACGCGCTCTGGGTAATCGTGTTCTGCATGGAGCCGATCGTTCCCAGGTTCAGGTTGAAGGTCTGCCTGTAGGGGTTTCCGGCCGCGTCGGGATTGGAGTCAGCGACCGTATAGGATGCCTGCAGGATGATCTCACCCTCGGGGTTGGAAACGTTGCCCGCGCTGTCCGTGATGGACTGCAGGGTTCCCATGTTGTCAAAGTTCAGCGTGTAGGTGTTCGTCACGCCATCGGTCGTGCCGAATCCGACGCGGGTGTCCGTCGCCTGCTCGGCAGCGGGGTCCACATTCACCGTGACCGTCCACTGGTTGGGGTTACCCACGACCTTCTGGAAGTTCATCTGGAGCTGGTGGGCGTTGCCGTATGAATCGTAGATGTCGAACTCGGTCTGCCAGGTGCCGTTGGCAACCTGCAGGGGGTCGTTCGCATCGGTAATCTCAGGCGTGTTCTTGTTCAGGTTGCAGAAGTAGTGGACGTTCTCCGTCGCGTGGGGCGG
>CAMJAJ010000160.1 GCA_946403565.1 uncultured Treponema sp.
TGCGGTCGTGACGGTGGAGTGAGCCAGCGGCGATGCGGTCGTGACGGTGGAGTGATTCCACGGCGGCGGGTGTGTCGCGTCCTGCCCCTCCTGCGGCGGGGCGCGGCTTTTTCACCGCTGCTGCCCGGGTCGGCTGCCCGGGGCTGCGGTTACTGGCACGGCCGGCTCCAAGGGCTACTGCTGCCCTGGTCGGCTCCAAGGGCTACTGCTGCCAGTGGCGACTCGTTGCAATATTTCCCCGTATGCTATAGAATGGCCCTATCTTATATGGGTAGGGGTTTTTCATCATGGCGGCAGAAGACGCACAGACAGATACATCACATACGGCACATATAATCGAAAAGAAGCTTCCGTTCCTGCTGGACGCGCTGGGCCGGCAGGGCATCGGCTACGAGCTTTGGAGCGGCGGGACGGCGGAGCCTGACTCCGTTTCGGTGACGGGACTGGCGTTTGACAGCCGGTCGGTACGGCGGGGGGACCTCTTCTTTGCCCTGCCCGGCACGCATACGACGGGCAACGTGTTCATTGGGGACGCGGTGCGGGCGGGCGCGGTGGCGGTCATCTACGAGGGTGACTACAGCCCCTCCCCGGAGGAAAGCGGAAAGGCGGCCTTCGTGAAGGTGCCGTCGTCCCGCTTCGCCATGTCGCCTGTCTCGGCGGCCTTCTACGACTATCCCTCCAGGCGGCTTGCGGTGTTCGGGGTCACGGGGACGGAAGGCAAGTCCTCCACGGTCGCCTTCATCTGGCAGCTGCTCAGGCTTTCCGGCCACAAGGCGGGCTTCATCTCCACCGTCCAGTATTCCCTCGGGGGAGAGGCCCTGGACAACCCGGAGCACCAGACCACGCCGGAGGCCCCGATAGTCCAGCAGCGGCTCCATCAGATGCTGGCGAACGGCTGCGAGTATGCGGTCGTGGAGTCCTCCTCGCATGGCCTGAGCCGCCGGACCAACCGTCTGGGCGATGTGGAGTTTGACTGCGGCGTGTTCATGAACGTCACGCTGGAGCACCTTGAGTTCCACGGGACATGGGAGCAGTACCGGGACGACAAGGCCAACCTCTTCCGTGCGCTTGACCGGTTTGACCATAAGAAGCTGATAGGCGGGCAGGAGCGGGACATCCCTTCGTTCGGGGTGGTGAACCTGGAGGACCCTGCCGCCTCGTACTTTGCGGCGGCCACGGGCAAGAAGGTCGTGGGCTTCACGACCGAAGGCAAGGCGGGCAAGCAGGCGGGGGAGGAGCTGGAGGCCAAGCCCCTGCCCAAGATTCCCGACGACATGCCCTATCTTTCAGGCCGGAACATCGCTGCGGCCAGGTTCGGCCTTTCTTTCAGCATACACCGCTTTGAAAACCACGAATCCCTGGCGGACGGCGACCGGGTGCTGCACGTGAAGGCCCCCTTGCCCGGCGCCTTCAACGCCTACAACATCATGGCGGCCATGATGGCCGTGCATGGGGTGACCGGCACGCCGCTGGAGTCCCTGGCGGAGCTGGTGCAGCAGCTCACCCCGGTCAAGGGCCGCATGACGGTCATAGACCGGGGCCAGCCCTTCGAGGTCATCGTGGACTATGCCCACACGCCCTCGTCCTTCGAGACGATTTTCCCGCCCGTCCGCAAGCGCTGCCAGGGCCGGATGATATGCCTGTTCGGTTCCGGCGGGGAACGGGACGTGAAGAAACGCCCCCTGCAGGGGGAGGTCGCGGCCAAGTTCTGCGACACGGTGATCCTGACCGACGAGGACCCGCGCGGGGAGGACAGCATGGCGCTGCTCGAGCAGATTGCCGTCGGCGCGCGCAGGGGGGGCAAGAAGGACGGGGAGGACCTCTTCTTTGAGCCCGACCGCCCCAAGGCAATCCGGCTGGCCTTCTCCATGGCTAAGGAGAACGATATCGTGATGCTGCTCGGGAAGTCGCATGAAAACTCGATACTATATAAAGACAGGACTGTCAAATACGATGAGATAGGTGAGGCCGAGAAGGCCTTGGGCGAGATGGGATTCGCCAGGGGGTAAGAAAGATGAACGTTGTGCTGATATATGGCGGCAGGAGCGGTGAGCATGAGATCTCGCTCATCAGCGCGGCCGCGGTCGCAAGGAACCTGAACGGGGCTCACCAGGTGACGCTCATTTCCGTGGACAAGGCCGGCAGGTGGTATCTGGAGGAGGACTCCGTGCTGGAGGGAATCCGGAAGGACCCGGCGGCGGCCCTTGCCGTCCACCCCGATGAAGCCCGGCTTGTCTCGGTGCTTCCCGGTGGCGGCAGGACGGGCGCGCTCAGGGCCTGCGGCAGGGCGATTCCCTGCGACATCGTTTTCCCGGTGATGCACGGCAGCTACGGCGAGGACGGCAGCGTGCAGGGCCTGCTGGAACTGGCGGGCCTGCCCTATGTGGGCTGCGGCATCCTGGCGTCCGCCCTGGGCATGGACAAGGAGAGCGCAAAGCTCATGTGGACAAACGCGGGCATCCCCGTCGTTCCCTACCGCTGCCTGACGCTGGCGGACGTGAACGATAGCCGGGTGTACGATGAAAAGATCGAGGAGGCGGTCAAGGCCTTGGGCTTCCCCCTCTTTGTCAAGCCCTGCGCGGCGGGGTCAAGCGACGGTGCGGGCAAGGCGACGAACGCGAAGGAGCTTTCTTTTGCCCTGATGGAGGCCTTCCAGTGGGACACCAAGGTCCTGATCGAGAAGTCCATCGATGCCCGCGAGGTGGAGTGCTCCGTGACCGGCAACAGCATTACCGGTTCGGCGGGCAAGGCAGAGACGCAGTTGAAGGCCTACGGCCCCGGCGAGATAAATCCCCGGCACGGATTCTACGACTACGATGCCAAGTACAATGACCCGGACGGGGCGGATTTTCGGATTCCCGCCGACCTGGATGCGGAGCAGGCCGCCTTCATAAAGGCGACCGCCCTGAAGGCCTACCGGACGCTGAACGCCAGCGGAATGGCCCGGGTGGACTTCTTCATAGACCAGAAGGACGGCACGATCTACCTGAACGAGATAAACACGATTCCCGGCTTCACCAGCATAAGCATGTTCCCCAAGCTCTGTGAGAGCGAGGGGCTGGGCTTTGCGGAGCTGACCGACCTGCTCTTTGCGGAGGCGCTTGACCGCTTCCGGGCCAGGGACGCGCTCCGGACGAGCCGCTAGCCCTTCGGGACAGTCCAAGGCGAGCCGATGAAAGACTTCTACAAGGTCCTGGGGGTTAGGCACAATGCCACGGCGGCGGAAATCCGCCGTGCCTACCGGACGAAGGCCAAGCTCCTCCATCCTGACATAACCCATGCGGACTCCGCCGCGTTCAGGGAACTGAACGAGGCGTACGAGATGCTGCGGGACCTGAAGAGCAGGAGCCTTTTTGACGAGTCCTTCCTGTACGCCCGGACCAGGCGCGAGGAGCGGAAGGGGGGCTTTGACTACCGGGAGTGGCTGCTCGCACGGGATGACGACGAGAGCCGGGCCAAGCTGATCTTCTTTGACCTGACCCACCAGCGGGAGGATTCCGCCGTGGCCGAGTTCAAGCGGATGAACCTGGAACGGGGCGGCTTCAGGCTGTCCCGTTACTTTACCCGCGAGGACTTCATGGACTACGGTTTCATCCTTTCGGAGGAGCTGGTGCTCAGGCGGGAATACTACGACGCGGTGGTCCTCCTGGAGCAGATCATAAAGATGGAGCGGAGCTACAACTACTTCAAGCTCTTTTTCCCCGAGGTGCTGGGCATAGCCCGCCATGTCCTGCGCAACAACATAGAGGGGCAGGTCAACGACGAGCTTGCGCTGGACGCATGGGAGCGGGCGCTGGACCTGGGCTTCGGCCGCAAGGACGACAGTTTCTTCCTTATAAAGATGGCCGATGTCTACGAGCGCATGGGCGACACGAAGACCGCCGAAATCTGCCGGGGGGAAGCGGGCCGGCTCTCGTAGCAGTGGGAAGCGGGCCGGCTCTCGTAGCAGTGGGCAGCGGGCCCCCAGGGGAAATGATTCCTGCGACAATCTGCGATTTGATTTGACGATAGGGGGGCGTTTTTAGTACATTATCTGTAGTCCTACGATTGTCTAGGATTCGAACATTTTAAGTTTTATACGTTTTGGAGGATAATATGAAAGTAAAGCCATTGGCAGACCGCGTGCTGGTAAAGCAGCTCGCCGCAGAGACGAAGACGTCTTCGGGAATCATCATCCCTGACACCGCGCAGGAGAAGACGCAGCAGGCCACGGTCGAGGCCGTCGGACCGGGAACCGAGAAGGAGAAGATTACCGTCAAGGTCGGCGAGAAGATCCTGTACGACAAGTATGCCGGAACGGGCATCAAGATCGACGGAGAGGACTATTTGATTCTTAAGAATTCGGACATTATTGCCGTAATAGAGTAGGAATATCCTCTTTTTGAGGGGCTGCCGGGGGCATTTTCGCGCCCGGCGGCCTTTTTTTGTGTCAAAATGGCTAGTCCAACCCTTTTTCCTGCCTGAACTGCGTCAAAATAACCCAGACTCCTTTCCTCGGTGCGCATGAAGCGTCTGTCCAGTGGGCACGATGGGCCTGCCCGGTGCGCATGAAGCGTCTGTCCAGTGGGCACGATGGGCCTGCCCGGTGCGCATG
>CAMJAJ010000161.1 GCA_946403565.1 uncultured Treponema sp.
CGTGACACCGGGCTCGTTTGCCGAATGGAACTTCCCGTCAGAGTCATAGAACCCCATCGTCCCGTCGGGGCCGACCGCCGCGGGGTGGTAATTTCCCTGCGCATCGTAGAAGCCGCTGGCTCCGCCCAAGGACATGGCCTGCTTGCTCAAGGAGGCGACCTTGTCAAAGATGGAGGAGACGGCCTCGTCGCTCGGGTCGTCGATCATCAGGTCGTTCAGAAGGGACAGGGCCTTGTCGTAGAGGCCTGCGTCTATGTACCGCTGCACGAGGGCAAGCGTATTGAGCTTCTTCTTGGCAAGCTCCTCCTTGCTCAGGCCGGAAGCAGAACCCGCCCCGCCGGAGGAAAGCCGTTTGGCAAGGAAGGTCCCTCCGATTCCCCCGCCCAGACCCAGAAGCAGGGCAAGCAGGATGAAGATCCAGATCGGAGTCTTCCTGCGCTTCTCTTCCGCCGCCTCTTCAGTCTCCTCAGCAGGAGCCGGCTGGCCAGCCGAGGGGGAGGATTCCAGCGGCGGCTCGGCAGCCTGCGCATCGGGCGTGCTGCCTGTACTGGCCGAAAGGCTTGCAAGCCAATCCCGGGCGGACTGGTTGGCCGCGGACGGTTCCGCGCTTTCAGGAGGCACCGTCCCAGACCTGCCTGCCTCAAGCGGCTCGGAGCTGTGTTCGGTCGTGGAGGACAGGTCAGCTGTCGACGAGAGTTCAGTTGCGGACGGTAGTTCAGTCGCGGAAGGCAGGTCGGCGGCGGAAGGCAGGTCGGCGGCAGACGGGAGGTCGGCGGCAGACGGGAGGTCTGCGGCAGACGGCAGGTCGGCGGCGGACGGTAGTTCGGTCGCGGACGGTAAATCTGCTGCGGAAGGCAGCTCTGACGATGGCGCGGACTGGGCCGAGACATCCTCTTCCGTGCGCCGCTCCTCAGCGAGGCGGGCAAACTGCATCAGGTAGGACTCTTCCGGCTCAGCGGCAGCACGGGAAGCAGCCACGCTGGCGGCGGCCGTACCGGCACTTGTCCTGGCCGTACCGGTGCTCGTCCGGGAAGCCGTCCGGGATGCGGAGGCGGCGCTCGTCCTGGTCGTACCGGCGCTCGTCCGGGAAGCCGTGGTGCTCGTCCGTGATGTGGAGGCGGCCGTCCTGCTGGCCGTACTGGCGCTCGTTCTGGAAGCCGTGGCGGTCTTAGAAGCCGTGGCAGCCGTCCGGGTGGAGGTCCGTGTCGCGGTGGCACCCGTCCTGCTTGTCGTGGAAGTCCTGGCCGCCGTGGCCTTCGTGGCGGCCGTCCTGCTGGGCTTTTTTTCCGGCTCCTCGGCCTTGGAGTCAGCGGCCTTGGCAGCCGCAGTCCGGGCGCTCGTGGTCCTGCTACTCGAGCTGGCCTTTTTCTCCGCGGGCTTCCGTGCCGTGCCCTCCTTCTTCTCCTTGCCGTCCTTCGCGGAAGTCTTCTTTTCCATTATTACTCCAGCTCCGACTCATAACCGTAGTCAACCGTGCCTTCGGCCCCGGCGGACATGTTCTCAGAGGCAGCGTCCTGCAGCGAGGAGGCGACGTCCTCCAGGAGCTTCTTGCGGCGGGCAGCCTCTTCCTGCTCAAGCCTGGCCCTTTCGGCGGCGACCCGCTTCTCCTCCTCCTTCTGCTTGCGCTCCTGCTCCACGCGGATGGCCTCGGCCTTCTCCTCATTCTCCATCTGCTGGGTGAGCATGCTGATTATCGTCTTTATGGCGTTCCCCTGCGGGGTCTCCGGCTCCATGCCCAGGTAGTTCACGTAGTCCGCCCGGCTGTCCTCGTACCGTCCGGCCTTGAGCCGGGTGTTGGCCCGGTTCAGCACCGGGGCGGCGTAGGACGAATCCGCGGCGATGGCGATGGAATACCATTTCTCGGCCTCCGAGTAGTTCCCCATTGCAAAGGCCATGTTGCCCGCGTCAAAGGCGACCACCTTCTTGTTGGTGCCGGGCGCGTCCATCCCCCGTTCCAGGACGGCAAGCCCCTTCTCATACTCCTTCTGCTGCTGGTAGCAGAGCGCGAGGTAGACGTAGGCCTTGGGGTTTTCACCGGAGTTCACGGCCTGCTCCAGCAGGGGAATGGCCTCCGCAAACTTTCCTGTCCTGAAAAGCTCTTCCCCGCTCGTAAAGGCGGAGGACTGGGCCTGCACGGCAAAGCAGGCCATCAGGACCAGGGGGAGAAAAACAAACCTCTTCAAATCAACTCGCGCCATCGTCATAAGCCTCCGCTAATCATTGACATATTCTCATAAAACAGTTAATCTTTCAACAGCTACTTACCTAAAGCTTTTTTTGCTTTCGGGGTAACAGTCAACATAAAAACATATCATCAAGGTGGGCTTTGCACGTTATGGACAACAACATAGGGACAGTGATTGCGTTCGCTGTAGTTATCGCAATATTGGTCATTGTATGTTTCGTCATATTTAAAACCCTGTTCACACCTAAGAAAATCGGCAGTATTCAGAAATTAATTAAGATGGGCAAGGCACAGCAGGCCCAGAAGGTCGCCAAGGCCATATTGACCAAGGACCCGAAGGACTACGTGGCCCACTACTGGCTGGGTGAGGCCTATATGGCCGAAAACAAGACGGAGCTTGCCTTCATGGAGTTCAAGTGCGTCGCCCAGCACATGGTCTTCGACGGCTCCATCCCGGAGGTCCCCTTCCGGAAGCAGCTCGCCAAGCTTTATGCCAAGTACAACGAGAACGACAACGCCCTCAAGGAGTACCTGCTGCTGACCAAGCAGGACCCCAAGAACCCCGACAACTACCTGGAGTGCGGAAGGCTCTTCGAGGAGGCCAACGACCACGCCGCGGCCATGGGCTCCTACCAGAAGGTCATCCAGCTCGCCCCCCGCAATGCGAAGGCCTACGCGGCCCTCTCCAGCCTCTACGTGCACACCAAGCAGTTCGTAGACGCGCGCAAGGCCATAGACACGGCCATAAAGCTCGCCCCGGAGTCCCCGTCCAACTACTACTACCTGGGCAAGATCCTCAAGGAGACGAGCGACTATCCCGGCGCGGTGAAGGCCTTTGAAAAGGGCCAGCGGGACCCGGAGTTCAGGCAGCGGTCCATGATCGAGATGGGCAGCTGCTACATGCTCGCGGGCCAGGTGGACAAGGCCACCGCGGAATTCGAGAACGCGGTCAGGAACACGAAGAACGAGGCCAGCCAGGAGACGCTCTACGCCCGCTACTTCCTGGCCGACTGCTACGAGAAGAACCACAAGATTGAGGAAGCGATCGAGCAGTGGACGGAGATTTCAAAGAAGAACCCCAAGTTCCGCGACGTCCCCACCAAGCTGAACCAGTACAAGGACGTGCAGACGAACGACAGCATGAAGGAATACCTGACGGCAACCCCGCAGGGCTTCCTTGAGATTGCGAAGAAGGCCGCCAAGACCGGCTTCAACCTCGTTTCGATGAACCTGGAGAGCACCAAATACGGCTGCCTGATGCTCGCGACGGAGGAATCGGCGGAAAGCTGGAAGAACGCCCGCAAGCAGATATGGCTCGTGCAGTTCTACCGGACGAGCAAGCCCATCCAGGAAGCCGCCGTCCAGAAGGTCGCCGACGTGCTGAAGGAAAAGAAGTATTACAAGGCCGTCATCTTCTCGTCCTCGGGATTCGAGATCGAGGCGGTGAACTTCGCTGAGAACCGGCCCATCGTCCTTGCAGGAAAGGAGATGGTGGAAAGCATACTCTCCAGGGCCGGGATCTAGCACAATGCGCTTCCTGTGCGTTTCCGACCAGATAGACCCATTGATCTACTCCACCGTGCTGAAGGAACGCTATGCCGATGTCGACGCGGTGTTCTGCGCCGGTGACCTGCCGATGGACTACGTGGACTTCATCGTCACGAGCCTGGGGAAGCCCACCTATTTCGTATTCGGAAACCACGACCTGACGGAGTTCGACTACTACCGGAGGGGGGGCAGGACCGACCCCACCCCCAACGCGCCCTTTGGCGACCCGGTGCTGAGCCACGCCCACGGCGGCGACTACGTGAGCAACAAGAGCCTGCGGGTAAAGAGCCTGAGCTTCAAGCTGCCGAACGGTTCAAGCACCCCCCTGCTCATAGCCGGGGTCTCAGGCTCCATGCGCTACAACAACGGCAAGGACCAGTATACGGAGGGGGAGATGAAGCGGCAGCTGCTCTTCCTTGCCCCCAAGCTCCTGTGGAACAAGCTCCGCTACGGACGCTACTGCGACGTGTTCCTCACCCACGCCTCGCCCAGGCACATCCACGACAAGGAGGATGCCTGCCACAAGGGGTTCGAATGTTTCAACTGGTTCATCCAGAAATTCAAGCCTGCCCTGCTCCTGCACGGGCACATACACCTTTATGACCTTGCGACCCCCCGGACCACGGTCAGCGACATGACCACGGTCGTAAACGTATACAGCCACATCGTCATAGATTTCAATCCTATTTTTTCAGACAAGGGAAACTATGCCAACTCAAACATTACTATCCTCTCAGACAGATGAGGACTTCAACAAGGCCAGAAACAAAGCCCTGTTCAACGAGATACAGCATCTCTTGAAACCCGACGAGGCGACGCTCATCTCATTCAGCGACATACGCAAGCTGCTCAAACCCA
>CAMJAJ010000162.1 GCA_946403565.1 uncultured Treponema sp.
CCGCCTGCGGTGCAGTCCCCCCACGGGGCATGACCGGCGAATCACGGCCCAGGACCAGCCCCGAAACAGCCTTGAGTCACGGGCCGAATTCTGCTAGAATCAAAGCCACTTATGGCAGGAAACACGTTCGGAGAAGCATTTAAGGTAACGACCTTCGGGGAAAGCCACGGAGAAGCCCTGGGCTGCGTCATAGACGGCTGCCCGGCAGGACTGGAGATTGACGGCGGCTTTTTACAGGCGGAGCTGGACCGCCGCAGGCCCGGACAGGGCGGGGCCGCGGTCACCGCACGGAAGGAAGGCGACAGGGCGGAAATCCTGAGCGGCACCTTCGAAGGAAGGTCGACGGGAACCCCCATCGCCATACTCATACGCAACACCAGCCAGCGGTCGGGCGACTACGACAACATCAAGGACAAATTCCGCCCCGGCCATGCCGACTACACCTATTTTGCAAAATACGGGAACAGGGACTACCGGGGCGGCGGAAGGGCCAGCGGCCGGGAGACCGCGGCCCGCGTGGCCGCAGGAGCGGTCGCCAAGATGCTCCTGTCCGCGTACGGCATCCGCATAACGGCATACACGAGGAAGGCCGCGGGCATCGCCTGCGAACAGACGGACCTGTCCGTCATCGAGCAGAATCCCCTCCGCGCCTGCTCGCTCGACGCGGCGGCCAGGATGCAGGAGGCCATAGAGCGGCTCCGCAGCGAGGGAAACTCTGCGGGCGGTATCGTGGAGTGCCGCGTGGCGGGGCTTGCGGCGGGCCTGGGGGAGCCGGTCTTTGACAAGCTGGACGCCCTGCTCGCCCATGCCATCATCAGCATCGGGGCGGTGAAGGGAATTGAATTCGGCTCGGGCTTCTCCGCCGCCGACTCCACGGGACAGGAGAACAACGACCCCATACGGAAGGGGCCCGCATTCCAGAGCAACAACGCCGGCGGCATACTGGGCGGCATCTCCAACGGGGACGAGCTTGTCTTCCGGGCGGCGGTCAAGCCCGTGCCCAGCATCTACCGGGAGCAGCAGACGGTGGACACCGCAGGAAACGAGTGCGACATAACGATAGAAGGCCGGCACGACGTGTGCCTGTGCCCGCGGATTGTACCGGTTGTGGAGGCCATGACGGCAATCACGCTGGCCGACGCCCTGCTCCGCAACAGGAGCGCGCGGACATGAGCGAACGGAAACGCGGAAGAATCCGCTGGCTGGTCGCCGCCGCGGTCCTCCTGACCATCCTGGCCTGGGGGGCCTACCTCTTCAACGAGGCGCAGCGGCTCCTGAACGTCCAGGAGCTGCCGTCGCTGACGGCCACCCAGCAGCGCTACATGGAAAGCGTCCTTGACAGCCGCTATCCGGAGCGCCTGTCCACCGACCTCGCCCCCCTCCCCTATGGACACGAGGCGCCGGAGCTGGACCTGGCCGCCGGATGCGCCATCCTCATCGACACGGCAACCGGCAGCATACTCTATGAAAAGAACGCGGACGAGCCGGTCCCCCCGGCGAGCCTGACAAAGATAGTGGAGATGTACGTCATCTTCCAGGCGGTCCAGCAGGGGGAGGCCTCCCTGGACGACGTGGTCCCCCTGCCCCCCCAGTCCTGGGCGGCAAACCTCCCCTCCGACGCGTCGCGGATGGGCCTGGCCGAAGGCCAGCGGGTCACCCTCCGCGAGCTGCTCCTGGGGCTGGCCATCGCGAGCGGCAACGACGCGTCCATCGCCTGCGCCTACTACATAGCGGGCAGCATGGAGGAATTCGTCCGCAGGATGAACGACGCGGTGCGGCAGCTGGGGCTCGAGAAGACCCGCTTCGTGGAGTCGTCGGGCTACAGCGCGGAGAACGTCACCACGGCCCGGGAGTTCGCGAGCTTCGCCCGCGCCTACATACGCACGTTCCCCTTCGCGCTGCGGGAGTTCCACTCCAGGGAGTCCCTGAGCTACCCGCTCAGGCGGAACCTGGGCAGGGCGGTACAGGCCGCGGCCTACACCCAGCCCAACACGAACAAGCTCCTGGGACAGATAAAGGGCTGCGACGGCCTCAAGACCGGCTTCATCGACGAGAGCGGCTACAACATAAGCGTGACCGCCGAACAGAACGGGACGCGGTTCCTGTCGGTCACCCTCCGGGGCCCGGGCAAGGGAACCGCGGAAGGGAACCGCTACCGGGTGGAGGACAACCTCAAGCTCTTCAACTACGCCTTCGCCTCCTTCGCCGACTACCGGGGAGGAAGCATGCTGCCGTCCGCCGGAGGGGAGCACGCGTGGACCGTCGCCCTCGCAGGCAGCAGGGGCGACGCGGTCAGGCTCGTGCCCGCGCTTCCCGAGACCTTCACCGTCCCCATCATGGACCAGGACTCGCCCACGGCCGCTGCCTCCTCAGTGCATGTGACCGCGGAAGTCCCCGACGTGATCCTGGGCGGGGTGCGCTGCGGGGACCAGTACGGCACCATACGCTACTGGCTCGGAGACACGGAGCTGTGGTCGCTCCCCCTCGTGGCCGACAGGGACGTGGAGGCCGGGAACGGCTTTGAGATCCTGTCGGGCAGGATCCTCATGCATACGCTGGCAAAGGCCAAGGAGTTCATACGATGAAACTGGGAACATGCCTCAACATGACGGCCGCCGCCATTCTGGCGCTGGCCATGTCCGCCATGACGGGCTGCGCAAGCACGAAGGCCGAGGAGGAAGAGCGGATCTCCTCCCTGGACGAGGCCCAGCGGCGGATGGAAAGGATAGAGACCGAGGAGCAGGACTTCGACCTGCCCGCCGGCCGGGAAGAAAAGAGGAGACGGAAGGTCAACAGGGACGAGGACGGGGTTCCCATCCTGGTGACGGCGCTCCCCTCCATCCGCTTCACCGGAAGGGGCGCGAAGGTCGAGCTTGAAGAGATGCTGCTGACCAACCTGACCCTCTTCGCGGATTCCGGGGCAAGCTCCGGCTATGCGGCAACCCTCTCGAACAGGAACGCCAAGGCCGAGTTCAGCATGACGCTGCCCGAGGGCCGCTACGAGTGCCTCCTGGCCGAAAAGGCGTCCGACGCAAACCACGCAACCGTCAGCGTGGCAATCGGGGAGGACAGCTTCGAGACCTACCCCAGCGACCCGCCGCTCGGCGTCTGGGAGCTGACGACCCGCATGCCGATTTACTTCACCGTCGAGAAGGAAGGCCCCTACCTCATCTCCATCTCGTCAGCCTCCGCGGGCATGAGCCTGGACTACATCCAGTTCGTCAAGATGGAGTAAAAAGGGTGCCGGCATACGCCGGCATGCCCCTCATGCAAACGACATTCCTAGAACGCGGCGAGCGTCCTGTCCAGGCGGGCAAGCGATTTGTCCACGCCCAGGATCAGGATGGACCCGATGAGCGGCGGAGACACGCGGCTTCCGGTCACCGCCATGCGGATGGGCATCATGAAGTCGCCGAGCTTCACGCCCAGCTTGTCCGCCATCTCGCGCGCAAGGCCGTCGGCGGCCTCCTGGTCGAGCGACGGGAGCTTCCTGATGAAATCCTTCGCGGCCTCGAGCACCTCCTTCGTCTTGGCCTCGTCGAGCTTCTTGGGGACGATGTCTGACTTGGGCGGAACGGCGGGCTCGGTAAAGAGGAAGCGCACCATCTCGGCCGCATCGGTCAGGAAGTGCAGCCGCTCCTTAATCAGGGGCATCAGCTTCAGAAGCGCCGCCTTCACGTCGGCAGAGCTCATGCCCATGGCCTTGTCCACGCAGACAGGCTCGCCGTCCGCGCCGAGCGCGACGCCGGAGTAGTCGGGCCCCACCTTGGGGGCGGGCTGCGAGCTGCCCTCGGGAATCTCGAGCGCACCGTCGCCCGTGCCCGTGATGAACGGCAGGGTCCACCTGTACAGGTCCTCGTCGCTCAGCATGCGGATGTACTGGCCGTTGTACCATTCCAGCTTCTTGTAGTCGAATACCGCCGGGGCCTTGTTCAGGTGCTCCAGCTTGAAGTTTGCCGCCAGCTCGTCCAGCGTGTACAGGTCCTTGCCGTCCTCGTAGGAGCAGCCGAGCAGGGCGACGTAGTTGACGATTGCCATGGGCAGGTAGCCCCGTGCCCGGAACTCGTTCAGGCTCGTAGACCCGTGCCGCTTGGACAGCTTCTTGCCGTCTGCGCCGTTGACCATTGGGAGGTGGCAGAACTCCGGGTGCTCCCAGCCGAACGAGCGGTACATCTGCACGTGGAGCGGGGTGGAAGGAATCCACTCCTGTGCCCGCATGACGTGGGAGACCTTCATCAGGTGGTCGTCCACGATGTTCGCCAGGTGGTAAGTCGGGAATCCGTCTGACTTGAGCAGGATGGGATCGGGCGAGATGTCCTCGTTCTTCCAGATGATGTCGCCGAGCAGGTGGTCGTGGAACTTGGTCTCGCCCTCGAGCGGGACCTTCAGGCGGATGACGTAGGGAAGGCCCTTCGCCAGGTTCTCCTTCACCTCGTCCGCCGTGAGCAGGCGGCAGTGGCGGTCGTAGCCGGGGGCCATCTTGTTCTCGGTCTGGATCTTGCGGATCCGCTCAAGCCGCTCCGCATCGCAGAAGCAGTAGTAGGCCTCGCCCTTGGCGACCAGCTCGTCGGCGTACTTCTTGTACAGCTC